>NZ_BPRD01000344.1 GCF_022179745.1 Methylorubrum podarium | reverse complement strand
GCCGCCAGCATCGGCGGCGGGGTGTCCAGGACTATGAACCGTCGGGAATTCGGTCTTGTCGCGTACGATACGGATGGCCGGTGCCTCTTCGGTGTTGCCCGTGATCGGCTCGAACACTGCAATCTTGCGCCTATAGGGTTCGCCGTCTGGGGCGGACGCCGTGGAACGCGCGTTGGCAATATTCTCGACCGACACGCGCATGCGACCCTGATGTATGCGTAGGGCGGCAGACGCCAAGCTTGGCCCGGAAATGTCGTCCTTCATCGCCGCCAGCCTCCCTCTTGCCGGCATCCTGTCCCGGCGTGCACAAATTTGTTAATCAAATCTAATGAGTTAGAGTTAAAAAAAGGTTAATTCACGCCTCATGGTGTTAGAGTAATCCGAGCGCCGGCCCGTCCGAATTCAGGAGTATTCGGCGATGTCTTCGAACCACCGTTCAGCTCTTTTCCGGGAAATCGGGCGAACGAGCATCGGATCGCTCCATTCGCACCTCCGCGACAGCCGGATCCATAGGCCGATTTGTACTCACCCGGCATCGACCGCTTCTGACTTCAAAATTTTGATATCCTCGTAAATTACATTTAATTATGTATAGAGCATACTATCAAATCAAATTGGTCGTATTTTTGGTCGAGCAGTCGTATCGACAATATAAAATATGCAAAATTTATACAAGTGACTTCATTGACGTTCGTGGCCCACTCGATGAGAGTCCCCTGATGCGTTATCTGAATCTGACGGAGACTTTGTTCGCAATGGACCCCGCGGCGATGGATGAAACGGTGGCTGATGGAACGCGATGACAGGCCGGGAGCGGGCTGCGCACAGGAGCACATCCTCCTGATCGAAGACGACGACGGCATGCGGGTGTTGGTCACGCGACTCCTGAGGGAGAGCGGCTACCGCGTCACCGGTTGCCGCAGCGGCGCCGAGATGTGGTCGCTTCTGCCCGGGAAGTCGGTCGATCTCGTCTTGCTCGACGTGATGCTGCCCGGCGCCTCCGGCTTCGATCTGCTGCGGGCGCTGCGCAGCAAGGGCACCGTGCCGGTCATCATGCTCTCCGCCCGCAACGAGGAGGCGGACCGGGTACTCGGACTCGAACTCGGAGCCGACGACTACGTCGCCAAGCCGTTCGGCCGGCCGGAACTCCTTGCCCGCATCCGCGCGGTGCTGCGTCGGACCACCATCGCGCCGGCCGCCACCGCGGCGGAGAGGGCACAGGTTCTGACCTTCGCCGGCTGGCGGCTCGATTTGCGCAGCCGGCAGCTGACCGATCCCGGGGGGGCTGCCGTAGACCTCTCGGGGGCCGAGCACGACCTACTCATGGTGTTCCTAGAGCATCCCGGGCGCGTGCTCGGCCGCGAGCAGATCCTGGAGATGAGCCGCGGACGGCTCGCCGCCCCGTCCGACCGTAGCGTGGACACCCTGGTCAGCCGCCTGAGGCGCAAGCTCGAACCGCCCGAGGGCACGCTCCCCGTGATCAAGACGGTTCGCGGCTCCGGCTACATGATGGCCGCCAAGGTCGAGCGGGCGTGAAACAACTGGTCGATCTTGCCCGCAGCCTGGAGGGGCGCACCGTCGCCGTGCTGTTGCTGGCGGTACTCGTGGTCCACGGGGGCGCGTTGTTGCTGTACCGTCAGTCGGCGTCGGCCGCGGCCGACGAGGCGTTCGCGAACGAAGTGGCGCGACAGCTCGTCTTGGCGCGGGAAGCGGTACTGCGGCGACCGCCGGGGGAGCGCGGCATCGAGGCAAAAGCCCTCTCGTCGGGTCATTTCGAGATAGGCTGGGAGCGGGGGGAATCCGCCGAGACGGGCAAGACAGACCCCGCCTTGCGCGATCTGCGCGAACGCGTCCTGGAGATCGAGCCCGTGCTCGGCCCAGGTCTGGCGCTCGCCCTGGCGGCGCCGGACGAGCCGCTGCACCAACAGGACCTGCGCGGCGCCTTCCCGCTGCCGGACGGCAGTTTCCTGACCTTCCGGTCCGCCCATTCGCCTCACCTGGTCCACCTTGCACCCTGGGCGTACCTCGCCACCGCGATGGCGATCCTGGTCGGCGTCGCCGCCGTCGTGCTGGTGCACCGGATCGCCGGCCCGCTCAGGGAACTTACGCACGCCACCGTCCGGATCGGGCACGGTACGGTCGTGTCCGTGCCTGAGGTCGGACCGGACGAGACGCGCGGGATCGGTCGGGCGCTGAACGCGATGCAAGGGCGCATCCACCGCCTCGTCGCGGAACGGACGCAGGCTTTGGCGGCGGTCTCGCACGATCTGCGCACGCCGATCGCCCGGCTCCGTCTTCGCCTGGACAAGGTCGATGACCTTGCGGACCGCCGTGCCATGGCTGCCGACCTCGACGACATGCAGGCCATGATCGACGCGACGCTGTCGTACCTGCGTGGCGAAGCCGACCCGGAAGCACGGCAGGTCGTCAACGTGGCGAGCGTGCTGATGAGCGTCGCCGACGCCTCCGCGGACGTGGGCCGCGAGGTGGGCTACGACGGCCCCGGCCGGGCGCTGGCGTCGGTACGTCCCGTTGCCTTCCGCCGCGCGGTCGAGAACCTTGTCGACAACGGTGTGCGCTACGGGATCCGGGTCCGGGTCGGCATCGAGATCGAAGAGGCGACCCTGGTGGTGCGCATCGACGACGACGGCCCCGGCATCGCGCCGGAGGACGTCGCCCGGGCCTTCCAGCCCTTCACCAGGCTGGAGGGGTCGCGTAACCGCAACACGGGCGGGACGGGGCTCGGACTGACCATCGCCCGGCGCGCGGTCGAGGCGGACGGCGGCACGCTCGTCCTGTCGAACCGGCCAGAGGGCAGCCTGCGGGCCGAGATCCGCCTGCCGAGGGCGAAGGGACGCGATTGAGACGCGGCCTACCGGGCGGTCGCCGGTGCGTCGGGGTGCGCGTCCGGCTGCGCCGACCGCTCGTTCGAGACATAGCCGCTCCCAGGCAGTGCCACCGTGAGGATGATGCCTGCGACAGCCAGCGACGCGGACAGGGCCGCCGGAACGAGGAAGGCATCGGGACCAAGGGCCTTCTGGATGAAGCCGCCGGCGACCGCGCCAAGCGTCAGGCCCGCCCAAAGCGGTGCCTGGAGCCAGAACGACGGCGCGGGCTTGTGCAGGACCATGTTCGCCAAACCGGTCCCGAAACGTACGACGGTTCCGGTGACGTAGGTCAGGGCGAGGCTCCGCCCGGCCTCATCCTGCAGCGTCGCATTCAGCATGCCGAGGGCAAGGACGACGGGATAGGCATGAAGAGGAAACGCATCGGAAGCTTCCGGCAGGAGGTTGCCGATGGACAGCAGGACGGCCTGCGCGCCGAGCAGGACCGAAAGACGCCACCGCCCAGCCCAAGCCGCAACAAGGGTGCCGGCGAACGCACCGAAGCAGAACAGCGCGATGGTGCTGCCGAACCTGGTGACGCCCGACCAATCGAAGGAACTGGCCGCGACGCCGAACCGGGTCGTGTTCCCACTCATGAACGACATGAACAGTTGAGAGTGTTCCAGGAAGCCTATCGAGTCGGCCGAACCCGCCAGGAATGCCAGCGCGACGGCCAGGGGCACGCGGGTCTCGGGTCTCGACGGGAAAGATCTGTCCACTTGGCCACCTGTCGCTGCCGCGTCGGATCTCGCCGGGGTCGCGTTCGACCCGGCGTCCGGTCCTGCGGGGAGCCGGTAGGGATACGTCGACCCCATGGCCGAGGCTTTGCTCGACCTTGACGAAGTGTGTCGGCACGCGCGCCTGACACACTTCGTCACGAACGCGGCGAACGGCAGTCAAACGGGTCGGCTATCTCCACTCCTCAAGCGGCCGATGTGGCCGATGGAAGGGATACAGATCGATGAAGCGTACGCTTGCCGCCGTTCTCACCGCCGCGATGCTGGCCGGAGCGGCCACGCCCGCCCTCGCGGTCGACGGGCACGGCAACGCCTCCAATCCGGAGCGCAGCGTCCCGAACTCGGGCGACGTCTCCGGCGGACCCGCCCACCGTGACGATCCGCGGGTGCGGGAGGCGCAGGAGAAAGGCCCGGACGGCAAGCCCGCGCACCGCGAAGGCGACGGCCACGCGCACGGGCACAGCCAGGATAAGCCCGGCAAGAAGTAAGCTTCCCACGAGGTGACACGATGAGCGGGAGACGCGCGATGCGATTGCTGCCCCTGCTCGTCGTCTTCGCGCTCCTGGCAACGGGCCTCGGCTACGCGCTCGCGGCGTCCCCTTGCCCGGACGACTTTTCACGGTGCGATACAGCCCCCTCACGCATCGTGGAAACGCCCGCCTCGACGCAAGTCGGGGCGGGCGTCCGCCATGGTTCGGTCGACCGAAACGTTCAGTCGTCGAACTCGCGGTGATCGTGGCGCTCAAAGCCGTGGCGGTTCTCGTCCCGGTCGTCGTGATGATGGCGACGAACCTCCACGTGGTCGTGGTCGCCGTGATGGTGGCGGCGCACCTCCTCATGATGGTGGGGAGGTGGTCCGTAGCCGTAATGTTGGGCCGACGCGGTCATGGGGACCGATGCGAGGGCAGCGGTCGTCAGGGTGATCAAGCGACGTTTCATGGACGAAAATTCCTTGCTGGTCGCACAAGGCTCTGCCGACGGCTTTGAACGGGGCGTGAAGCGACCATTCAGTATCCTCCGACCAGGGAAGCCTTCACCACAACGGGCGACCGCAGCTTGCGACACAGCCTCGGAATCGCAGATAAGGACGGTGATGACTTCGGCGCGGCGCCATATGAGCTTCGGAGCGATGACGGGGTGGTGGGCAACCGCCGCCCTCGCGCTCGTCCTGGCGCTGGCCATCGCGATGCCCGGCGCCGGTCTCATGGACGACCTTGTCTCTCACCAGGGCCGTCAAGGCCATGACAGGAGCGAACTCTCGCTCGTCCCGCATACGGTGTCTGGCCTGGATCATGCCTCCGACCCCGGGTCAGCCGACCACGTCCATTGCGGTTGCCACGTCGCCTTGAGCACGACCGTCGCCGGCGATGCCCCGCTCCCCGACGGAACGCGCCCCTCCTACGCCAGATTGTCCGAGAGGATGCCCTCGGTCTCTCCCGACCGCCTGCCAAGGCCGCCGCGCGCCTGAGGTGACGCCGCGAAGGCGGCGCGTCACGAACCCGGGTCCGACCGACCCGAGCCGTCTCCTCACGTCACCGACCGCGATTGTCCGGCATGTCCGTCATCGGCTTCCGGCACGCCCGAGCAGGCATCATGCGCATCATCCTGACCGCCCTCATCCTGGCCGTCGGCGTCCTCGTGGGCGCTGCGGTTCCCGCCGTCTCCGGCTTCGTCCAGGGGCTGTTGATATCGGCTGGCCTGCCGCCGACCGTCTTCAACCTCGCCAGCGGCCCCACCGCCGCGAATTCCGCCGAGGCTTCCCCCGGCGAGGCGGGCCACGCCGCGGGCGACGGACACGGTCACGGTCACGGCAAGCCGGCCAGTAAGCCCGGGGCCGAGCAGACCCAAGGCGAGCATGACCACTCCGAGGCCGAAGGCGAGGAAGGTCATGTCAAAATGACCGCCGAGCAGATCGAGAACCAGGACATCAAGGTGGCCAAAGCCGAGGGCGCCATGCTGTCTCGCCATATCCTGGTGCCCGGTACGATCACGCCCGACACCGACCGGATCGCGCGGGTCCCTGCCCGGGTCGTCGGCACCGTCGCCGAGATGCGCAAGCGCCTGGGCGACGCCGTCAAGAAGGACGAGGTCGTTGCCGTCCTGGATAGCCGCGAGGTCGCGGACTCCAAGAGCGAGTACCTCACCGCCTCGGTGAAGGCCGACCTGGAGAAGACCAATTTCGAACGGCAGCAGGCGCTCTGGGACAAGCGGATCTCGGCCGAGAGCGCCTTCTTGAATGCCAAGGCGGTCTATTCCGAGGCGACGCTGCGCCAGGATCTGGCGCGGCAGAAGCTGTCGGCGCTGGGGCTCGACGCGACGGCGGTGGCCAAGCTGGCCAAGCGCGACGAGACCACCCCGAACCTGTCGAGCCTGCGCCAGTACGAACTGCGCTCGCCGATGTCGGGGCGCATCGTCGAGCGAAAGGTCGACGTCGGCACCGCGGTGGGCAAGGAAGGCGACCCTTCCGACCTCTACACCGTCGCCGACCTCTCAACGGTGTGGATCGAACTTGCCGTTCCGACCTCGGAACTCGCCAAGGTCAAGGAAGGCGCGTCCGTCACGGTCGCGCCGGGCCAGGAGGGCGGCGTGCAGCACGAGAAGGGCAAGGTCGTCTTCGTCAGTCCTTTCCTCACCGCCGACACGCGTGCCGCCAAGGTCATCGTCGCCCTGCCGAACAAGGACATGGCCTGGCGTCCGGGCACCTACGTCACCGCCGAGGTCGAGATCTCGCGGGATGCCGTTCCGGTGAGCGTGCCCAAGGCGGCCCTCCAGACCGTCGAGGGCAAGCGCGTCGTCTTCGTCCGCACAGACGAGGGCTTCGAGAAGCGCGAGGTCGAACTCGGGCGCTCCGACGACGACGCCTACGAGGTCGCCTCGGGTCTCAAGCCCGGCGAGGCCATCGCCGTCGGCAACACCTTCCTCCTCAAGGCCGAGCTCGGAAAGAGCGAAGCCGACCACGCGCATTGAGGGGACGGGCCATGATTTCGAAGATCCTCGACTTCTCCGTCCACCAGCGCTGGCTCGTGCTGCTGCTGTCGCTGCTGGCGGCCGGATTCGGTGGCTATGCCGTGACCAAGCTGCCCATCGACGCCGTCCCGGACATCACCAACAACCAGGTCCAGATCAACACGACCGCGCCCTCGCTCTCGCCCGTCGACATCGAGAAGCAGGTCACCTACCCGGTCGAGACCGCGCTCGCGGGCATCAAGGGGCTGGAATACACCCGCTCGCTCTCGCGCAACGGCTTCTCGCAGGTCACCGCCGTCTTCGCGGAGAAGCTCGACATCTACTTCGCGCGCCAGCAGGTCGCCGAACGCCTCTCGCAGGTGAAGCAGGACCTGCCGCCCGGCGCCGAGCCCGCCATGGGCCCGATCTCGACCGGCCTGGGCGAGATCTACATGTGGTCGATCCACTACGCCAAGCCGGGCGAGCGCCAGGTCTCGGCCGCGGGTAAGCCCGGTTGGCAGCCGGACGGCAGCTACCTGACGCCGGAAGGTCAGAGCCTCAGGACGGAACTGGAGCAGACCGCCTACCTGCGCACGGTCCAGGACTGGATCATCCGCCCACAGATCAAGACGGTCCCGGGGGTCGCCGGCATCGACGGCATCGGCGGCTTCGAGAAGCAGTACCACGTCCAGCCGGACCCAACGAAGCTCGCCGCCCGCGACCTGTCCTTCGGTGACGTCGCCCGCGCCCTGGAGACGAACAACGCCAACCAGGGCGCCCGCTACCTGGAGGACAACGGCGAGGGCTACGTCGTTCGCGCCGCCGGGCGCCTGGAGAGCATGGACGAGATCGGCGACGTGGTCGTCGCCACCCGTGCCGGCGTCCCGGTGCGCATCCGGGACATCGCCGAGGTCCGCATCGGAAAGGACTTGCGCACCGGCTCCGGCAGCGAGAACGGCCAGGAGGTCGTGATCGGCACGGCCCTGATGTTGATCGGAGACAACAGCCGTAAGGTCGCCGCCGCGGTCGACGCACGCATGGAGCAGATCCGCAAGTCGCTGCCGCCGGGGGTCGAGGTGCAGACCGTCCTCGACCGTACCCGCCTCGTCGAAGCCACCATCAAGACCGTGGCCAAGAACCTGTCCGAGGGCGCCGCCCTCGTCATCGTCATCCTGTTCCTGCTGCTCGGCAACATCCGCGCGGCCATCATCACGGCGCTCGTCATCCCGGTCGCCATGCTGATGACCATGACCGGGATGGTCGAGGCGAAGATCTCGGCCAACCTGATGAGCCTCGGCGCGCTCGACTTCGGCCTGATCGTCGACGGGGCGGTCATCATCACCGAGAACGCCCTGCGGCACCTCGCCGAGAAGCAGCACGAACTCGGGCGGAGCCTCGACACCGAGGAGCGCCTGCAGACGGTGCGGGCCTCGGCCGAGGAGATGATCAAGCCCTCCCTCTACGGGCAGGCCATCATCATCCTGGTCTACGTCCCGCTCCTGACCTTCACCGGGGTGGAGGGCAAGATGTTCGAGCCGATGGCGCTGACAGTCATCATCGCGCTCGTGGCCGCCTTCGTCCTCTCGCTGACTTTCGTGCCCGCCCTGATTTCCATCGTCATCACCGGCAAGGTCACCGAGGAAGACAACTTCATCATCCGTGCGTTCAAGGCAGCCTACCGCCCGGTGCTGGCCGCTGCGGTCCGCGCGCCCGTCGCCTTCGTCGTCGGAGCGCTCCTGCTCCTCGTCGGTGCGGGAATCCTCTCCACACGCCTGGGCACCGAGTTCATCCCGCAGCTCGACGAGAAAAGCATCGCGCTCAACGCCACACGCATCCCCTCGACCTCGCTGACCCAGTCCCAAGCGATGCAGCTGAAGGTCGAGCAGGCCGTGTCAAAATTCCCGCAGGTTGCCTACGTCTTCTCGAAAACCGGCACGGCGGAGGTCGCATCGGACCCGATGCCGCCGAACTCGTCGGACACTTTCGTCATCCTGAAGCCTCAGGAGGAATGGCCCGACCCGAGCCTGTCCAAGGCGGACCTGCAGGAGCAGATCGAGAAGGCGGTCGGCGAACTCGCCGGCAACGTCTACGAGTTCTCCCAGCCGATCCAGCTGCGTTTCAACGAGCTCTTGGCCGGCACCCGCGGCGACCTCGCCGTGAAGGTGTTCGGCGAGGAGTTCGAGCCGATGCTCAAGGCGGCCAATCAGGTCGCCCAGGTGCTGCGCGGCATCACCGGGGCCGAGGACGTCAAGGTCGAGCAGACCGCCGGCCTGCCGTTCCTGGAAATCAAGATCAACAAGGCCGAGGCCGCCCGCTACGGGCTCAGCGTCGGCGCCATCCAGGAGGTCATCGGCGCGGCCATCGGCGGCAAGGATGCCGGCGTGGTGTTCGAGGGCGACCGGCGCTTCCCCATCGTCGTGCGCCTGAACGACAAGGTGCGCGAGGACCGCGAGGCATTGGAGAACATCCCGGTGCCGCTTCCTCCGGGGCTGAACGGACGGGCGAGTTCGGTCCTGCTCAAGCAGGTGGCGTCGTTCTCGGTGACCGAGGGGCCGAACCAGATCTCGCGCGAGAACGGCAAGCGTCGGGTCGTGGTGACGGCCAACGTGCGCGGCCGCGACATCGGCTCGCTGGTGGCGGAGGCGCAAGGAAAGGTCGCCGCACAGGTCCAGCTTCCGTCCGGTTACTACGTCACCTGGGGTGGCCAGTTCGAGAACCTCGCCTCCGCCAAGCAACGTCTCATGATCGTGGTGCCGGTCTGCTTCTTCCTCATCTTCCTGCTGCTCTACTCGGCGCTGGGCTCGCCCCGGGACGCCCTGCTGGTGTTCAGCGCGGTGCCCCTGGCCCTGACCGGCGGCATCGCGGCGCTGTGGCTGCGGGGCATGCCCATCTCGGTGCCGGCGGCGGTCGGGTTCATCGCGCTCTCGGGCGTGGCGGTGCTGAACGGCCTCGTGATGCTGACCTTCATCAAGCAACTCGTCGCCGAGGGACGGCCCAAGCGCGAGGCCATCCTCGAAGGCGCCATGATCCGACTGCGGCCGGTGGCGATGACGGCGCTCGTCGCCTCGCTCGGCTTCGTGCCGATGGCCATCGCCACGGAAACCGGCGCCGAGATCCAGCGGCCGCTCGCGACCGTGGTCATCGGTGGCCTGATCAGCGCCACCTTGCTGACCTTGGTCGTCCTGCCGGCCCTGTACGCGCGCTTCGGCAGGGTCGAGACCACGGCAGCGGCTGAGCGCCCGGCGCCGTCGGTTCCTCGCCAACTCAAGGCGGCGGAGTAGCCCCGATGGGAAGGGTCCGGTCGGGCATGCTCGTGTGGTTCGGCTTGACCATGGCCGTTCAGGCCGAGCCGACCAAGATCGTCGGCATCGGTGCCGCCTCCTGTGCCCGGTTCGGCGCGGATGCCGCGGCGCAGCCAGCCATGGAGCGCGACTACTTCGCCTGGGCGCAGGGGTTCATGAGCGGCGCGCTGATCCGGGCGCCGGACGGGGTCGACGAGGGCTTGGACCTCGCGCCGCCCTCCATGCCCTTGGCCGCCCAGGCGGACTTCCTACGCACGTTCTGCGCGGCCAATCCGGCCACCGATTACTCGGACGCGGTTCGTGCCCTCTACCACCGACTGCGTGGACCCGCGTCCTAGGAACCGGGTCCGACGGGAGACCGAGCGATGAGGTGGCACCTGCGCGTCCTTCACGCGGCCGCATTCGCGGTCGTCCCGGCCCTCGCCGCCGATGCGGGCGAGGCGCCGTTCGGCCTTGCGTGGGGACCGCTCTCCGAAGTGCCCCGTCCGCTGAAGGTCGACCGCGAGGCGAACTTGACGGCCCTGTACTACCCGCAGGGTTGGCGGCCG
>NZ_BPRD01000343.1 GCF_022179745.1 Methylorubrum podarium | reverse complement strand
GCCGCGATGCCGCCGGTCAGCGCCAGCGGCACGGCGCTGAACACCAGCAGCGCGTCCCGGGGCGAGCCCAGCGCCGAGTAGAGCAGCAGGAAGATCAGGGCGAAGCAGACCGGCACCACGATCATCAGGCGCTTGCGGGCCGAGGCGAGGTTCTCGAACTGGCCGCCCCAGGTCACGTCGTAGCCCGAGGGCAGCCGCACCTGGCTCGCGACCTTGGCCTGCGCCTCGGCGACGAGCGAGCCGATGTCGCGCCCGCGGACGTTCGCGGTCACGACCACCCGGCGCCGGCCGTTCTCGCGCGAGACCTGGTTCGGCCCTTCCGCGACGGAAAAACTCGCGACCTGCTTCAGGAGGACCGACGCGGCGCGCCCGTTCGGGCCGGGCGGCAGCGGCACCGGGATGTTCTCCAACGCCTCCCGGTTCTCGCGCACCTTGTCGCTGAGGCGCACGACGATGGGAAAGCGGCGGTCGCCCTCGAACACCAGCCCGGCGTCCTTGCCGCCGATGGCCGCCCCGATGACCTCCTGGACGGCGCCGGTGCTGAGCCCCAGCCGCGCCGCTTCCGCCTTGTTGATCTTGATCTCCAGGAAGGGCAGGCCCGCCGTCTGCTCGACCTTGACGTCCTCGGCCCCGTCGATGCCCCGCAGGATCTCGGCGATCTGGTCGGCCGCCTTCGTCATCGGCCCGAACTCCTCGCCGAACACCTTCACGGCGAGGTCGCCGCGGGCGCCCGCCAGCAGCTCGTTGAAGCGCAGCTGGATCGGCTGGGAGAACTCGAACACGTTCCCGGCCAGGGCGCCGACCGCCTTCTCGATCTTCTCCTGGAGCTCGGCCTTGGACAGGTCCGGGTCCGGCCACTCCTCCTGGGGCTTCAGGATCACGAAGGTGTCCGAGGAGTTCTGCGGCATCGGGTCGGACGCGACCTCGGCGGTGCCGGTCTTCGAGAAGACGTAGGCGACCTGCGGGAAGCGGCGGATCGCCTGCTCGATCTTGAGCTGCATCGCCTGCGACTGCGACAGCGAAGTCGAGGGGATGCGCAGCGCGTTCATGGCGATGCTCTTCTCGTCGAGCGTCGGGATGAACTCGGCGCCGAGCCGGGTGAAGAGCAGGCCGGCCCCGGCCAGCAGCAGCAACGCCGCGACGATGAACACCATCGGCGCCCGCACCGCCCCGGCCAGCACGGGCCGATAGGCCCATTTGAGGGCGCGGATGATGACATTGTCCTTCTCGGTGACGCGCCCGGTGATCACGATGGCGATCAGGGCCGGCACGAAGGTCAGCGACAGGACGAAGGCGGCGGCCAGCGCGATGATCACGGTCAGCGCCATCGGCTCGAACATCTTGCCCTCGACGCCCGTGAAGGTGAGGAGCGGCACGTAGACGAGGATGATGATCGCCTGCCCGTAGAGGGACGGCTTGATCATCTCCTCGGCCGAGGCCCGCACCGTGGCGAGGCGCTCCTCGGTGTCGAGGGTGCGACCGAGACCGTGCTGCTTCTCGGCGAGATGACGCAGGGCGTTCTCGGTGATGATGACCGCCCCGTCGACGATGAGGCCGAAGTCGAGGGCGCCGAGGCTCATCAGGTTGGCCGAGATTTTCGCCTCGACCATGCCGGTCATGGTCATCAGCATGGCGACGGGGATGACCAGCGCCGTGATGATGGCGGCCCGGATGTTGCCGAGCAGCAGGAACAGGATGACGATGACGAGGGCCGCGCCCTCCGCGAGGTTCTTGGCCACGGTCCTGATGGTGGCCTCGACCAGGAGCGTCCGGTTGAGGACCGTCTGGACCTCGACGCCGGGCGGAAGCGACTTGCGGATCTCCGTCATCTTGGCGTCGACCGCGGCCGCGACCGTGCGGCTGTTCTCGCCGATCAGCATCAGCGCGGTGCCGACGACGACCTCCTGCCCGTCCTCGCTGGCCGAGCCCGTGCGCAGGTCGCGCCCGATCCGGACCTCGGCGATGTCCTTGATCCGCACCGGCACGCCGCCGCGGGTGGTGACGAGGACGTTCTCGATCTCCCCCATGCTCTCCAGGCGCCCGGCCGCGCGCACGACGTAGCCCTCGCCGTTGTCCTCCAGGTAGCGGGCGCCCTGGTTGGCGTTGTTGGCCTCCAAGGCCCGCGCCACGTCGGAGAAGGAGAGGTCGAGGGCGGTGAGCTTCGTCGGGTCCGGCTGGACGTGGTACTGCTTCTCGAAGCCGCCGATGCCGTCGACGCCGGCCACGCCCGGCACGGTCTTGATCTGGGGCCGGATGATCCAGTCCTGCACCGTGCGCAGGTACGCGGCCCGCTCCAGCTCCGTCCTGAGCCGCTGGCCTTCCGGGGTCAGGTAGCTGCCGTCCGGTTGCCAGCCCGGCTTGCCCGCAGGCGACACCGTCCGCTCGTCCGGCTTCGCGTAGTGGATCGACCACATGTAGATCTCGCCGAGGCCCGTCGAGATCGGGCCCATGCGGGGCTCGGCGTCGGGCGGCAGGTCCTGCTTGACCTGGGACAGGCGCTCGGCGACCTGCTGGCGGGCGAAGTAGATGTCGAGCTTCTCCGCGAAGACCGCGGTGACCTGCGAGAAGCCATTTCGCGATAAGGACCGGGTGTATTCGAGGCCCTTGATCCCGGCGAGCGCGGTCTCGACCGGGTAGGTGACCTGCTTCTCGATGTCGATTGGCGAGAGCGAGGGCGCGACCGTGTTGATCTGCACCTGGTTGTTGGTGATGTCGGGGACCGCGTCGATGGGCAGCTTGGTCAGGGCGTAGCCGCCGAAGCCGGCGGCCAGCAGCGACAGCAGCAGCACCAGCCAGCGCTGGTGGACCGAGAAGTCGAGGATGCGGGAGATCATGGGCGGGCTCTCGCTCAGTCGTTGTCGCCGGTCGCGGCCTTGCCGAGCTCAGCCTTGAGGAGGAAGGAGTTGGCGACCGCGATCTCGTCGCCCGGCCTCAGGCCCGAGACGACCTCGTAAGCATCGTCGTCGGAGCGCCCGAGCTCGATCTCGCGCTTCTCGAAACCGGTGGCCGTGCGCACGAAGACGACCTTCTCGCCGGCGACGGTCTGGATCGCGGCCTTCGGAACCCGCACCTTGACCGCATCCTGGCCGACCTCGACCTCGGCGGTGACGAAGGTTCCGGGCCGCCAGGCCATGTCCCGGTTCGGCAGCCCGACGATGACGCGGGCGGAGCGTGTGTCCGGGTTCAGGATCGGGCTGACGAAGATCACCTTGCCTTCGGCCTGCTTGTCGGCGTCGCCCTGGCTCGGGGTGACCAGGACCCGCGCGCCTTCCTTGACCTTGGCCAGTTCGGTGGTTGGCACCGCCAGTTCGATCCAGACGGTGGACAGGTCTGCGACCGTATACAGGTCGTCCGGGTCGCCCTGACCGCCGACGTCGGTGCCGAGGTCGACCTTGCGCTCAACCACGCGCCCGCTCAGCGGTGAGCGCAATTCGTAGCGGCGCAGCGTCGAGGTGTTGGGCGTGGTCTCGTCCCGTTTGGCCGCGCTCGCCACCTCGGCGGCGTTGAGGCCGAGGGCGGAGAGCTTCTGCCGGGCGAGGTCGACGCGAAGCTGCGCCTCCGAATAGACGGCCTTGGCATTGAGGAAGGCCGATTCGGCCGAGATGCGCTTTTCCCAAAGCGCCTGCTGCCGATCGAAATTGGTCTTCTCAAGCTCTGCCTTCACTGAGGCGGTGAGATACTCGCTCTTGGCGTCCGCGACCTCGCGGCTGTCGAGCACCGCGACGACCTCACCCTTCACAACCTCCTCGCCCAGGCGCTTGCGCATCTCGGCCACAATCCCGACCACGCGCGCGGGCACCCGGGCGATCCGGTCGGCGTCCGGCGCGATGGTGCCGGGAACGAGAAGGTGGCGCGCGAGCGTGCCCCCCTCCACCGTCACGACCGTGATGTCCTGCCCGGAAACCTGCTCGGGCTGCATCTTGATCACGGTCGGCTCGGCCTCTCCCCCACCCTCCCCGTGCGGATGCTTGGCGGTCGCAGGCCCGGTCTCCGGCTTCGCCCCTCGCGGGCGGGGATGCTCGCCCGCGGGCTCCGGGACGTCGGTCTCGGAGGAGGGCTGACCGGCGGCGGGCGCCGGGTGGATCCTCGGGACCCCGACCGAGGCGAGGGCGTCCTGGACGAATTCGGACACGCGGGGAACGGCACCGCCGATGGCGATGCCGGTGGCCAGGATGACCACGGACAGGAGAATGCGCATTGAGCCTGACTCGACCGGGACGCCGCTTGCCCGCCTGCGCGGCGGTGACGGTCGATCCCGCATGTTCACGTAAGGTGATCGACTGGCCCGGCGGATCGCCGGGCGGCCCGTGCCACCTCGGTGGCGCGGTCACCTCAGGCGCGAGGAGGCCTCGACAGCCGGTCCGGCCAGGTCGACGCGAGCGCGCCGACGGACCGGGACCGGTTGGGCTGGGCAGCCGCCGCGGGCGCCGTCGGGGGAGCGGCGTCCGCGGTGATGGCCTGGTGGCAGCTGCAATGCACGTGACAGGTCACGCCCGGATCGGACGTGTCGGTCGCGGAGCCGTCGGCCGGCGCGACCACCGAGAGTTCCGTCCCGGCAGGTGCCTTGCCGTGGTACGCGAAATCGGCTGCCAGGCCCAGGTCGG
>NZ_BPRD01000342.1 GCF_022179745.1 Methylorubrum podarium | reverse complement strand
GGACGGCCCGTCGCCGGTCAGCATGGGCTCGAAGTCCACAGGCGGCTGGCCGGACGGTGCATCGGCGAAGGTGACCGCCGTTTGGGGCTGCGCCCAGGCGATTGCGTTCGACACCGAGGCAACCAGAGCGGCCGTGAGCAGAAGGCGGCCGAGCTTCATGACCTGCGAGCCTCGTCGAGGAGCCGGCGGACGCTCGGCCAGTCGATCGCGTTCATGAACACGCCGACATAGTCCGCGGCCTTGGCGCCGTAGTCGATGTGATAGGAGTGCTCGTACATGTCGAGCGCCAGGACAGGGATGCCGTCCGCAATTGTCGTGGTGTGGTCCGCTGCCCAAGCATTGACGAGTTTTTGGTCCCGCTTAGACCACGTCAGCAGCACCCAGCCAGAGCCGCCGGCCTGCGCTTTGCCCATCGCCGTGAACTCAGAACGCCAGCGCTCAACGGAGCCAAAGTCCCGTGTCAAGACCTCCTGCAGCACATCGTCCGGCCCGCTCTCCTCGCCCAAAGAGGCGAAGAATACCTCATGGAGGATCATGGAGTTCATCGCGATGAGCTGCTCGCGCGTCAGGCCATTGATCACGAAGCCGGGTGCGGCTTCGAAATCGAGAGAAGCGAGTTGATCACCGATGGAATTGAGCCGCTTGACGGCGCCGCCGTAATTGTTCTCGTAGTGACTGACGATGAGGCGCTCTGACATCCCCTTGATGCGCGCAGGGTCGCAAGCGAGCGGTTTCATTGTGTAGACCATGCGTTCCTCCCCTCCGCTCTCTTAATGCGGTGGTGCGTTGTGGGTTATCTGAACAGGACCAGGCCGGCCGCCGCTGCGGCGAGAACGACCCAAAGGATTGTTGTCTTAGCCTTGAAAACGTAGAGAGCAGCAAGCGAGGTCGCGAAGATTGCGAGCGGGATCAGCACGCCGGGCACGTTCACGAGCGTCTTGTAACCAAGCTCGAAAGTCGTGGCAGCGATCAGCCCGACGACGCCCGCGGACACGCCTTCGAGGAAGGTTCTGATCTTCTCGTTGTCCACCAACCGTTCGAGTTGGTCGTGGAAGAACAGAGAAAAGCCGAACGCCGGCAGGAAAATGCCGATGGTCATCACGATCGCCCCAAGTGGGCCGCCGCCGAAATACCCGACGAAGGTCGAGAATATGATCAGGGGCGCCGGCAGAATGCCGGACAGGGCGAGGCCGTCGAGGAATTGCGCGTCGGTCATCCACCCGTTGCCGACCGCATCGTCGCGCAGGAACGGGATGACGGTGTAGGCTCCGCCGAAGGTGAGGAGGCCGGCCTTCAGGCCGGAGAAGAAGAGCTGAAGCAGCGACGGCTTCTGCTCCGCGACGGCTTGAGCCACCGCCCCGCTTCCGGACGTCGGACCACCGAACATGGTCCAGGCGAAGTAGAGCCCGAGGCCGATAAGCATGGCTACCAACAGGCCGGCTGGCAACAGTTGATGACGCGCCGCGAACACATAGGCGAGGCCTGCGAGTGGAAGTGTAATCCAAAAAGGCGTTCCGACCAGAGCAGCGAACCCGGCGACAGCAGCTATGCCCCACAGCCAACGGTCGAGCAGGACGTGGCCGCCGATCCGGTGCACGGCACGCACGATAAGGGCGATAACGGCCGGCTGGACGCCCAGAAACGCTGCTGCGGCCACAGTCTGCGTGATGTTTGTGGAGAGATACAGCCAGGACAGCGCAAACATCAGCACGAAGCCGGGCAGCATGAAGCCCAAGCCTGCGAGAAGACCGCCCAGTCGCCCCTTAGGTAGCGTGCCGAAGAAGACGCACAGCTCGTGAGCCTCCGGACCGGGAAGCACTTGGTAGACCGCGAGGAGGCGGTTGAACCTGGGACCTGAGACCCAGCGTTCCTCCTCGACGAGCTCTCGGCGGATCATGGCAATCTGAGCGACCGGACCGCCCCAGGCCAGGAAGCCAAACCGCAAGAACTTGGCGAAGATCTGTGCATAGGAAAGCTGCGGCACCACGCTTTGATCTTCCGCCGAGCTTACGCCCTGTACGTCTGCCTTCATTCGTTGCGCTCCTCAGGTTGTGGCCGGGGTGTCTTGTCGGGTAGCCCGACGATCGACGTTGGGGCGGGCGGATTGCTCGCCGGGAACGCCCGTTTACTGCCGTGACCGCTGATATTTACGCCGTCGGCGCTGAAGCCGACCGGAGGCCAGCTGTGAGTCTCGTAGCGGCGCGTCTTCGCCCAAGCGTAGAGGGCGTCGTACATCACGAAACCATGGCGCAGAACCTCATGGTCGTCCGGCGTGACGTCGCGCAGGCCCATTGAAATCGCAAGAAGACCTGCCGACTGCGGCGTCAGATCGTGCCGGTCGGTGTCGGCGCCGCGCACGATGGCGGCGATCGTGACAAGAGCCGGGTCGCGCTGAAGCCCATAGGTGGCTACAAAGGCGTCGAAGCTACACCCCTCGCCGAAGTGCGTGAATTCAACGCCGGGCACGTCGTAAGGCATCGCGCCGGTTTCCTGCGCGACCCGTATCACCTCAGACGGAGGAACAAAGAGAAATTCCGCTTCCGCGTCGATGAACCGGGCGATCAGCCAGGGGCAGGCGATGCGGTCGATGACCGGGCGTTCGCGTGTGACCCACTTCAAAGCTACCTCCCTTCATGAACGATGTGTCGACTCTCATGAAGCACCCTACGTCAAACGCCCAAAAGATACAACTGTTTCAAATTCAACTTCGACATGATACGGTGAGAACAAATGAGCTGCGCTGAAAACCCATCGCCCGAGTCTGCTGCGGACCGCTGGCTTCTGCTCATTCATCAGCTGCCGCCCAAGCCGGCCTACTTTCGGGTCAAGGTTTGGCGACGCCTGCAGGGATTGGGCGCCGTGGCGATCAAAAGCTCGGTCTACGCCCTCCCCATGAACGAGGAGACGCAGGAGGACTTCGAGTGGCTCCTCCGCGAGATCGAGGAGGGTGGGGGAGAAGGTTCCCTTTGCGAGGCCCGCTTTATCGGGGGCCTCAACGACGCAGAAGTAATCGCGCTGTTCAATGCGACCCGTGATGCCGACTACCAAGAACTGACCAAAGAGGTTCGCGACCTCGCGGGGTTGGTATCCAGCGAAAACGCCCGCGGCGAGAGTTCGGCGGAATTGAAGGGCAAGCACGCGCGGCTGCGAAAGCGCTTAGCCGAGATCGAGCGGATCGACTTCTTCGGGGCCAATGGTCGGGAGAGTGTCGCAGGCCTGCTCGCCGGGATCGAAGATCACTTTAACGCCGCCCTGGGGTCATCAGGGCCAGAGGAGGACGTAAAACCGATGGAACAAGGCCTGCAAAATCTCAAGGGTAAGGTCTGGGTGACACGGCGCGGTGTTCATGTAGATCGTATCGCCTGTGCTTGGCTGATCACCCGCTTCATCGACCCGGACGCCCGATTCAAGTTTGTCCCACATAAGGGCTACGAGCCGGAACCTGGGGAACTGCGGTTCGATATGTTCGAGGCCGAATTCACTCACAAGGGCGACAACTGCAGTTTCGAAGTGCTGCTTGAACGCACTGGGCTTTCCGATCCGGCTCTCAAAGCGATCGCCGATATCGTGCATGACATCGACCTCAAGGAAGACAAATTCGGCCGTCCGGAAGCGGCTGGCATCGCCCGTCTCATCGCCGGCCTCACCGCAGCTGCCCAAACCGACGGTGAGCGAATCGAGCGGGGGCGCACGATCTTCGATGACCTTTATGCTTCATTCCGGGACGAGCGTGGCTGAGCGAATGTCGTCCCGGCGCGGCTCAGATGTCCGGCGGGTTCTATGGGCGCGGGCGTTGCGCGCCTTCGGTGACGGGTACGTGGCCATTCTACTACCGGTGCACCTGGCGGCCTTAGGGTTCAACGCGATCACCGTCGGCCTCATCTCCACCGCGACCCTTCTCGGCTCGGTCCTCCTTACGCTTGGGTTCGGCTTTGTTGCGCATCGCATGAAACGCCGCAGCGCTCTCCTGGCGGCCAGTATTCTTATGGCTGCCACAGGCCTTGGCTTCCTCGCACTCGATGGCTTTTGGCCACTGGCTCTAATCGCATTCGTTGGAACGCTGAACCCATCGAGCGGCGACGTGAGCGTGTTTCTGCCACTGGAACACACGGTGCTCACGGCATCGGTATCCGACAGGGAACGCACCTCGACCTTTGCCCGCTATAGCTTCGTAGGTTCGGTCATCGCGGCCGTTGGCGCGCTCGCCGCTGGTGTCGTTGACTGGCTTTCTCCGTTGATCGATCGCGAAGCCATCATCCAGGGCCTTTTTCTCCTCTATGGTGCGCTCGGGCTCGCGAGTTTCCTCCTTTATCGCGGCCTGTCACCGAGCGCGGAGAAGGGAGCAAGCCGGCAACGGATGTCCCTGGGCCGTCCCGCCGCCGTGTGCTCGGGCTTGCCGCCCTGTTTGCGCTCGACTCCTTCGGCGGTGGCTTCGTCGTCAACGCGATGCTCGCCCTATGGCTGTTCCAGCGCTTTGGGCTCGACGTTGCAACCACAGGAATGATCTTCTTTGTCACAGGGTTGTGTTCGGCGGCGTCATATTTCGTCGCGGTGCCGCTCGCGCGTCGGTGTGGGCTCGTGAACACGATGGTCTTCACGCATTTGCCGGCCAACTTCTTCCTCGTGCTTACGGCGTTCGCTCCGAACCTTTGGCTCGCCTTCGTCCTTCTGATCATGCGCAGCCTGCTATCCCAAATGGATGTGCCCACGCGTTCGTCTTACGTCATGGCCGTTGTCGAGCCGGAGGAAAGGCCGGCAGCCGCGAGCCTGACTGCTGTGCCGCGAAGCCTAGCTAGCGCTATCGCCCCGCTGCTGTCTGGTTGGCTTCTGAGCGCCAGCGCATTTGGCTGGCCGCTTGTCCTGGCGGGTCTGCTCAAAATCGCCTACGATCTCATGCTCCTCCAGCAGTTCAGAATGGTTAAGCCGCCCGAAGAAAGCTAACCGAAACCTCGACGCGCTCCTCGTGTTTGCCGTTCCAGCAATCAATCGGACCGAGGTTTAGTCCGTTGGCCATTCGCGAAGGGCATAAGGCTTAATCGTGACAGAACTCACGGGCTCTCGACTGGGCTCTGACGGATGCCACCCTGACGTCAGATAGCGCGATCGAGTATCTGCTCCGACGCTTGGAACCATGAACCGCAATCCGCTGCACGGTCCCTCGCTCACAAGACTTACCTGCCAATATGGCGCCCTGAAACCGATCGTGCCAACAGGCTGCCATCGCTAAAACCTGAAGGTTCTTCTGCCGCGCCTGCCTTGGTTTTGAAAATTCGTCGCCGCAACAATGACATAGGAGTTCCCAGTTTCATCCTCCCCGGTGCGCCAGCTCGTCTAGGGCGACAGGCTAGCTGGAACAAACGACAGCTGGTTGGAACAAACCGGCGTCGCGCCTCCGTTCGGCCAGGACGTCTGAGTCATTTTAAAATCACGATTGGGGCGACGGCCGCCTACGTCTGCGCGCATGTCGAGATCGCTTGGTCCTATAGATCCAGCCTTGTGGTTGCGGGCTGCGATGCACCAAAATCCCCTAAGGTGACAGAACGGGCTCAGATGCGTCAGCGCTCAGCCCTGAGGTGCTCTGATGTCATTCGAGACAATGGGGAACCAGCGGCGTAGCACGAGCCAGGTGCTGGGGCGGCTCGACCACCGGTCGCAACTGGTCATCGAGCGCCGCATCAATGAGGCGGGCTCACACCCAAGGCAGGCCTATACCTGCAACGAGCTCGTCGTGATGGTGGGCGGGCGGTCGTAAAACGCAGCGGCGGGGGCCGTGACGAGAGGTGCCTTGCCCGGGCCGGAACGGCCTGGACCGGACCGGTCGGCTTCATGGAGAAGGCGGAGCTCTCCGAGGCCATCTCGTGCCTCCACGTATGCCTGCTGCCGGCCCTCATCGAGCACAGCGCCCTCGCGGACTACGGCATCGACGTCTCCCTGATCGAGTTGGCCTTCGTCGAAGTCGGCCCCTCGGTCATTCGGCCGATCCCGCCAATCGTGACAGTTAGATTTCAGAGCAAGAACCGGAGTTCCTCGCCGCACGCGCTGACTCATAGGTGGCTCGTTGCCAAGCCATGGAGCCTGTCGTGACCGATACCCACGTCACCATCGAGCCGTCGATCCTCTACCTCGGAACGCCGGTCGTCCTCATCAGCACGCAGAACGAGGACGGTACCGCCAACCTCGCCCCGATGTCGGCCGCGTGGTGGCTCGGCTGGCGGTGCATGCTCGGCCTCCAGACCGCGTCGCAGACGCCGCAGAATATGATCCGGACCGGGCAGTGCGTGCTCAACCTGGCCTCCCCCGCGCAGGCCGACGCGGTGAACAGGCTCGCCCGCCTGACCGGCACCAAGGACATCCCCGCGCTCAAGCAGAAGCTGGGCTACTCGTACGAGCCCCGGAAGTTCGAGGTGGCCGGCCTGACGCCCGTCCCGTCGCAGTCCGTGGCCGCGCCGCGTGCCCTGGAATGCCCGATCCAGCTAGAAGCCGTCGTCGCGGCACGGCACGGGATCATGGACGACGATCCCCAGGTCGCGGGCCTGCTCTCGGCCTTCGAGGTGCGCATCACCCGCGTCCACGTGCATCCCGACCTGCTCATGGAGGGGCACGAGAACCGGATCGACCCCGCCAAGTGGCAGCCGCTGATCATGAACTTCCAGAAGCTCTACGGCGTCTCACCGACCGAGATCGTCCCGTCCCGCCTCGCCGAGATCGAGGAGAAGGCCTACCGCATGCCCGACGTCGACCGGGCGCGCGGCGAGGTCGGGCTCGCCGCCTGAGGACCGATGCCATGATCATCCAAGACACGCACGCCCAGGCCATCCTCGCCGATCCGCGCTGGGCCCGCATCGTCGCCCGCGACAAGACGGCGGACGGCCGGTTCTGGTACGCCGTCAGCACGACCGGCATCTATTGCCGGCCGTCCTGCCCCTCGCGTGGCTGCAACCCCGGGAACGTCACCATCCACGACACCCTTGAGGATGCGCGGCGGACCGGCTTCCGGCCGTGCAAGCGGTGCAAGCCCGACGGACCGGTCGCCGAGGCGGTGAACGCCGAACTCGTCACCAGGGCCTGCCGGCTGATCGAGGACGGCGAGACAGCGCCATCGTTGACCGACCTCGCGGCGGCGCTCGGGCTCAGTCCCGGATATTTCCACCGCATCTTCAAGGCGCAGACCGGCCTGACGCCGAAGGGCTACGCGGCCGCCCACCGAGCGAAGCGCGTCCGTGAGGCATTGGCCGGCGACGGCAGCGTCACCGAGGCCATCTACGACGCCGGCTTCAGTTCGAGCGGCCGCTTCTATGCGGCGTCGGACGCTATGCTCGGGATGACGCCCTCGGCCTTCCGCAGGGGTGGGGTGCGGGAGGAGATCCGCTTCGCCATCGGCGAGACGACGCTCGGAGCGATCCTGGTCGCATCCAGCGCCAAGGGCGTGGCGGCCATCCTGATCGGCGACGACCCGGATACGCTGGCGCGCGACCTTCAGGACCGCTTTCCCAAGGCGAAGCTGATCGGGGGCGACGCCGGGTACGAGGCCGTCGTGGCCAAGGTGGTCGGCTTCGTCGAGGCGCCGCAGATCGGCCTGGACCTGCCCCTCGACGTGCGCGGCACCGCGTTCCAGCAGCGGGTCTGGCAGGCGCTGCGCGACATCCCGTTCGGCCAGACCTCATCCTACACCGAGGTCGCCGAGCGCATTGGACTGCCGAGCGCGACTCGCGCGGTAGCGGGCGCATGCGCGGCCAACAAGCTCGCGGTCGCCATCCCCTGTCATCGCGTCGTACGCAACGACGGAGCCCTGTCGGGCTACGCCTGGGGCGTCGAGCGCAAGCGCGCGATCCTCGACCGCGAACAGGTGGCGGCATGACCATGGCGCGCATCGACGAACTGGACTGGGGGACGGTCGTCGCCGACCTCGACCGGCAGGGCTGGGGCGTGCTGCCGAAGCTCCTGACCGCCGACCAGTGCGATGCCGTCTCCGCGATGTACGGGGACACGCCAGCGTTCCGCAGCCACATCGTCATGGCGCGCCACGGGTTCGGGCGGGGCGAGTACCGCTACTTCTCATACCCCCTGCCCGACGTCGTGCAGGAAATGCGCACGGGGCTCTATCCGAGGCTCGCGCCCGTCGCGAACGCGTGGCACGAGCGCATGGGCGTGGACGTCCGCTTCCCCACGACCCACGCGGAGTTCCTGGAGCGTTGCCATGCCGCCGGGCAACGGCGGCCCACGCCGCTGCTGCTGCAGTACGTCCCGGGCGACTACAACTGCCTGCACCAGGACCTCTACGGCGAGCACGTCTTCCCGCTCCAGGTCGCCACGCTTCTGTCCGAACCAGGCGAGGCGTTTGAGGGCGGGGAGTTCGTCCTGACGGAGCAGCGCCCGAGGATGCAGTCGCGGGCCGCGGTCGTGCCGCTGACGAAGGGCGACGCGGTGGTCTTCGCCGTCCACGGCCGGCCCCAGCGCGGGAGCAAGGGCGACTACCGCGTGATGATGCGGCACGGCGTCAGCGAGGTCCGCTCGGGGCGTCGGCACACGCTGGGGATCATCTTCCACGACGCGACTTGAAGTGGCTCGTGGCGCGGCGCCCCGGACAAGCCGTATGGTGATCCCCACGACCTCGGACGCCGGACCACCATGCTCACGTCCCTGCGCCTGCCCCTGACATGCACGGCCGCCCTCGTTGCCAGCCCCGGCCCCGCGACGCTGGCCATCGCCGACACCTCCATGAAGGCCGGCCGCAGGGTCGGGCTCGCCCTGGTGTTGGGATCGCTCGTCCGTAAGCCTTTTTGGTCGCCCCGCCTCCCTCGGGCGGCGGGACGCTAGGCTGCGTCTCCTGGGCGAGGACGTCGCGCGCGCCCCTCAACCTTCTCGATCCGCTGTCCGGGACGCATCCCCGGCAAGGAGGCTAGCCCTTGCCAAGGACCTTGTCGGCCTTCGTGTCGATCCGCTTCCTGTCGGCCGCGGAGAGGTTGCCGGCCTTCTCTTGCTGGGCGGCGCGTGCCTTGGCGTTCCGGGCGTGCGCCTTGTCCTCGACGGGGTACTTCCGCTCCTCGGGCAGGGCGAACTTGCTCTTGCTCAGGTCCTCGCGGTCCTCGGTCTTCAGTTTCGACGTCGTGCCCTCCGGGTGTCTGGAAGGTGAACGCGGCGCCGGTAGCCGTGGTGCCTCCGCCGGCGGGATCCTGGCGGACAGGCATCCGCTCCATGCCAGGTCTTCGTCCTGCTGCCGCATGTGGACGGTATCGGCTTCGGCCTTGCCCGGCGGGTGCGCCCAGGTGATGTAACGCCATTCGTCCGGAGTCATTCACCATGAAACCCGCGGCCCCGCACCCATCCGTTTGACTCCGGAGTGCCGCGCCGCGTGCCGATCCTCCGCATTTGCGCGAGGCTCGCATGTCACCTCAAGTTCTGTTCACGGCGGACAGTCACTGGTCCCATAGGGCTGTGCTCGGAAGCCGCCTCGGCCTCAACCGCCCCTTCGACACCATCGAGGAACACGACGAGGCGTTGAT
This sequence comes from Methylorubrum podarium, assembly GCF_022179745.1. Lineage (GTDB taxonomy): Bacteria > Pseudomonadota > Alphaproteobacteria > Rhizobiales > Beijerinckiaceae > Methylobacterium > Methylobacterium podarium. Next base: position 22,240 of record NZ_BPRD01000342.1, on the reverse strand, counting down.
CGCCCGTTGGAACGCGGCCGTACGGCCGCAAGACACCGTCTGGCACCTTGGAGATGTCTTCTACCGCTGCCCTGAGGCCCGGGCCCAGGAGATCTTCTCGCGCCTGAATGGCCGACGTTTCCTCGTTAGGGGAAACCATGACCGTATCGGGCAACGGATGCCATGGGATGGTCCCGTTGTCGACGTCGCCCGGGTGCATGTCACTTGCAATGACGGCACGACGGCTACCGTGTTCGCCAGCCACTACGCGCATCGCGTATGGCCGGGCATGCACCGCGGCGACATCCACCTCTACGGCCACTCGCACGGCAGGCTGCCTGGCACCGCGGCGAGCACTGACGTCGGCGTCGACTGCTTCGACTTCCGGCCGGTGACCCTCGCCGAGATCCGCGTGCGCCTCGCCGAGAACGCCAAGTCTGCGGGAGGTGCGCTATGACCGTGCCTGTCCAACGCCTCTGGATCTTCAGCGACCTGCACCAGGAATGGCCGGAGAACGCCTGGGACCCTGCCGCGCACGCGCCGGCGGGGGGCTTCGACGTGGCCGTGGTTGCCGGCGACATCCACATGCCGCTGACGCGGTCCCTGGACTGGCTGGCCGAGCGCCTCCCCGGCGTGTCGGTCGTCTACGTCCCGGGCAACCATGACTTCTGGTGGGACCGCGGCGAGGACCGCTACACGATCTTCGACCAGCTCGAACGCGGCCGGGAGCGGGCCGCCGCGCTCGGCATCCACCTGCTGCTCGACGACGCCGTCGTGATCGGCGGCACACGCTTCCTGGGCGGCACGCTCTGGACCGATTTTCGGTTGGGAAGCCACGGCCTCACGCACGCCTTCCGGTCCGCCCAGGGGCGCTTCGGCATGGTGGACTACCGCCGCATCAGGACGGGCCCACGGTCCCGGAACAGGATCGAGCCCGGCGAGGTGCTGGCCATGCACCGGGCGACGCGGGCCTTCATTGAGGCGGAGCTCTCCCGGCCCCACGACGGTCCGTCCGTGGTTGTGACCCACCACGCCCCGCACCCGGCCAGCCTTCCGGCCCCGCACGCCGACCTGGCATGGTGCTACGCCTCCGACCTGACGGATGTGATCCTGGAGCAGGGACCGGACCTGTGGGTGCATGGGCACGTGCACCGGGCCGTTGACTACCGAATCGGGCGCACGAGGGTGCTCTGCAACCCGCGGGGCCATGCCGACGAGCGCTCGGGCTTCGTGCCGGAACTCGTTGTTCACAACCGGACGCCCGCGTAATCGGACGCTTACTTTACCTCCGACGGCCGAAGGCGCCAGCCTCACTACCGGGCCCATGCGAAGACGATGGCCTGTTGTTTAGGTTGCGGCTAAGCCATACTCATGAGGATTCGTCTCTCCGGACAACGAAGTGTCGATACGCCCCCTGACGAAACGGCGAACGGACGGTAGCCCCTACGACCGCCGTCCCGATACCACAGCAATGCTGGTCGAGCTTCTCGACCTTTCCCGCGAAAGGATCATGGCGCGGCTACAAGTCGGCAGGCGGGACGCCGCGGGCTATGTTTCAAATGAGTGCCTCCTCTACTTGCTGCGGTCGGCGCGGTCGGACAACAACCCGGCGTGGTTTGATAAGCTCTTCGCAGTGCTCGACTGCCGCGTCCGCCATAACCTGTCACACACCATCCGCTATGGCACAGTCTCGGACCCCGAGACCGTGCGAGAGGAGGTGCTGGGCAAGTTCCACGAGGTGCTGGCCCTGGGGCTCGGCCCAGAGCCTGAACGCCTAGACCCGTATGAGGCGATGTTCGACGGCGCCTTAGCGAGCCTGCGCAAGACGACGTACACTCGGCAGCAGCGCGCCGACGGGCGCAAGGTGGAAGTGCCCGACGCGAACGATGGCGCGGCAAGGTCTGGCGAACTAGCGGCGCCCACGCCTGAGGAAATTTTCGGGCTGACGCCTTTCGAGTTCCACGATTTCCGGAGTGCGGCTTTGGCGGCGATTGAGAGGCTGCCAGAACCCCTGCGTGAGACGGTCCGTCTCGTCTGTCGGGGGGATCAGGCTGGCTCCACGGATCCCGACAAAATGACCATCGCCAAGCAGCTCGACGTCGACGAGAGAACCGTTCGCAACCGGATCACCCGGGCCGTTAGGCTCGTACGCGAAGACCTGGAAGGTCGCAGGCCATGATAGCCCGACACAGCCTGGAAGACGTCCTCACAGATTTCGCCACGCTCAGCGGTGACCCGGAGGCGCGCCTCGACGACTTCGTTCTGCGCTTCCCCGAGTTCGAGAACGAGCTCATGGAGCTCGCCGAGGAGCTTTCGCTCCATTCCGAGGGCGACGTCCCCGAATGCGCGCCCGTTGACGAGCACCAGGCTACCGCCTCGCGCCGGAGCCTCGCGGAGACCGAGAACAGAATTGCCGCTCGTCCCGTGATGCAGGCCATCGCAGCCGACCCGTTCGCGGGCCGCACGCTCAAGGCGGTTGCTGCCGCCTTCGACTGCAGCGTCCTGTTCCTGGCAAGGCTCAGAGACAGGGTTGTCCGGTCGGAAGAGCTGTCGGCGGGCTTCGTCGCCGCTCTGGCGCGGGCGCTGGCCGCCCCGGCCGAGGAGCTCGCGGCGTACCTCGCCCTGCCGTCGCGCATTCCCGTGGGTGCTAGCTTCAAAAGCAATGGCAAGCCCGAGGCGACCGGCAAGCAAGGGTTCTTGGAAGCGCTGGAGACGTCCGAGCTGTCCGAGGAGCAGAAACGCCGGCTCTCATCCCTCTGACGGAACCGGCAGGTGGACGCGTTTGAGACGATCCGGCGACAAGCGGCCTCCATCCACCGCGACGCCGTCGAGGCGGGGGCCGATCCCTGGCTACCGCTCGCTCTGGTGACGGCCGCCATCGAGCCGCGGGTTCCCAATCTCTGGTGGCTTGGCTTGGGTGACCCGCTTCTTCGCGGCGGCCGCGGCCTCTACGATCCCGAACTCGACGCCGTTATCTGCGTCGATGTTGGCGCCGATGTCGACAAGGCGCTGCTCGCCGCCCACGAACTGGGTCACGCGGTCGTGCACAAGCCGACCGAGGTGATCGTCGACCACGAGATCGATCCGTCCCGTTCGGTCGAGGCTGGGGCGAGCGGTGTCGAGAAAGTCGTTGATTACGGGCATCGCGAGCGCCGCGAGCTCCAGGCCGACTTGTTCGCCCGTGAGCTCGTCCTGCCGCGGGAGTGGGTTCGGGACCTCTTCCTGCGGGACGGCCTGGGCGCAAGCGACATCGTCGGCCGCACGGGGCTGCCTTACGCGCTGGTCGCCGAGCAGCTGTTCGACGCGCTCCTCCTGCCGGAGCGCGTCGAGACTGTCATGCCGGCGGCCAAGCGGCCACCGGATCTCGACGACAGCCAGCGCGACGCCGCGACCCACGACGGTTCCCCGTGCCTGCTCCAAGCCGGTCCCGGGACGGGCAAGACGCGCACGCTTGTCGCCCGAATCGGACATCTCCTCGACGCGGGCATCGACCCGCGTCACGTTCTGGTCCTGACCTTCTCCAACAAGGCGGCCGGGGAACTCGTCGAGCGGGTCGCGGCCGTGCGACCCGAGGCAGCCGCCGGCATGTGGATCGGTACCTTCCACGGATTTGGGCTTGACCTGTTGCGCCGCTTCCACGACCGGGACGGACTGCCGGACAACCCGCGCCTTGTAGACAAGGCCGACGCTGTCGACCTCCTGGAAGACCTGCTTCCAGGTTTGGCGCTCCGCCACTTTAGGAACCTGTACGATCCGACACTCGACGTGGCCGAAATCTTGGCAGCGATCTCGCGGGCGAAGGACGAGGTCTTCGGGGTGCCGGAGTACCGGGCGCTCGCGATGGCGATGAGGGACAAGCCGCCGGTCGACGACGCCGCCCGCGTGCGGGCCGAGAAGGCCTGCGAGGCGGCGGACGTCTACGAGGTCTATGACCGCGAGATGCGCCGCGCCGGGCGCCTGGATTTCGGCGACTTGGTGATGCGGGCAGCCCTGCTGCTGGAGCGGGACGCGGAGGCGCTGGCGCTGCTGCGCGACCGCCACCGCTACATACTGGTCGACGAGTATCAGGACGTGAACCGAGCAAGCGTGCGGCTTCTGAAGGCGCTCGCCGGCGCCGGGGAGCGGCTCTGGGCGGTGGGCGATTCCCGCCAGTCCGTCTACCGGTTCCGCGGAGCCTCGTCGGCGAGCATGGCCGGGTTTGCCGACGATTTCCCTGGCGCGACCGTTCGGGCGCTGAAGGTGAACTATCGGTCGAAAGGAGAGGTGGTCGACACCTTCTCGACCTTCGCTGGGGGGATGCTGGCCTCCCAGGGGGTGCTGCCGCTCGATCTTGACGCTTGGGGCGGGCGCTCCGGCTACGTTCCCCAGCTGCGGACGGCAGAGCGTCCCGAGGACGAACTACACGCCGTGGCAGACCGCATCCTTGAACTCCGCGAGGCCGGCATCCTGTTTCGCGACCAGGCGGTGCTCTGCCGCGGCAACAAGCGGCTCGGTGAGCTCGCGGCTGCCCTGACGGAGCGCGAGATACCGGTCCTTTTCCTCGGCAACTTGTTCGAGCGCGACGAGGTCAGGGACCTGCTGGCGCTCCTGTCGTTGATTGTCGACCCGAAGGCGGCCGGGCTGCCTCGCGTGGCTCTGGCGGAGCGCTACAGCCTGTCGCTGCCGGATCTCGACAAGCTCCAAGCCCATGCGTCGGAGTGCCGGCATCCGCTGGAATGGCTCGCGACCGCCCACCGGGTCGCTCCTGGGGCGGCGGGCGCCCTGCGCGTCCTGGCCGGGGACTTGGAGGGGTTCGGGCCGGCTGCCCATCCCTGGCAGGTGCTGACCCGTCTCCTTCTCGACCGGACTGACCTGCTACGCCGGCTTGCCTGCTCCGACCGGCCAAGCGACTGTTTGAGAGGCGTGGCCCTCTGGCAGTTCCTCGCATTCTGCCGGGCCCTGCCGGAAGGTCCCGGCCTCCCGGTCGAGCGCCTTCTTGCCCGCGTCCGCCGCCTGGTGCTGCTGTCGGAGGAACGGGATCTCCGCCATATGCCGGCGGCCGCGAGCGCGATGGACGCGGTGAGCCTCCTGACAGTCCACGCTAGCAAGGGTTTGGAGTTCGAGGCGGTCCACGTCCCGGGGATGGTCAAAACTGGCATCCCCGGCAAGGAGCAGACGCCGCGTTGCCCGCCGCCCGACGGCATGATCGCCGGCATGGAGGACCTGACTGGCATCGAGGCGGTGAAGGCCGGCCATGATGCAGAGGAGGAGTGCCTGTTCTTCGTCGCGCTGTCGCGCGCCCGGGTCCACCTGACCCTGTACGCGGCGTCGAAGCAGTCTAACGGCAACCGGCGGGAGCCCTCGCCCTACCTGCCGCGCGTCGAATCGCGGCTCCGGCGTGTGGCGACAGCGCCGTCCGGGGGGCAAGCGGACGGGGACGACGTGGACCCGGTGCCGGTCACTTGGGGGGCGCCGCCCGTGTTCACGGCGGAGGCGTTCTCGCTGTTCGACAAGTGTCCGCGTCGCTTCCTGTACACGCACGTCCTCGGCGTCGCGGGCGGACGTCGGTCGACCGCGTACGTGCGCATGCACGATGTCGTCTACGATGTCATGCGCTGGATCCGGGCCGAGCCGGAGCGGTGGCATCTCTCGCCGGCCGCGGTCGAGGCGCGGTTCGACGAGGTCTGGCTTGAGAAGGGGCCGACCGTGAACGGCTTCGCGGAGGACTACAGGCGGGCCGGACTGGGACTTGTCCGCGCGCTGATGCGCTCCCGGGAGGGCCACGGCCATGGCGGCGGGGCTTCGGTAACGTTGGACCTGGGCGGGCTTCGGGTGATTGTCACGCCTGACGAGGTGCGCGGGGACGGCGCCGGTGTCGCGTTCCGTCGCGTCCGGACCGGCCGGCGCGCCTCGGAGGAGGAGGACGGCATCGTCTACGGGCTCTATGAGCTCGCGGCACGCCGCCGGCCCGGAGGGCGGGCCAGTGTGGAGGCCATCCATCTCAGCGAACCGGACGGCGAGATGGTGATGCGGCTCGCCCTCAGCGAAAAGAAGGTAGCGAACCGGGAGACGAAGGCGACGGGCCAAGCGGAGCGTATCCTCGCCGGCGAGTTTCCTCGCAAGCCGAACGAGCGCACCTGCCCGCGGTGCCCTCATTACTTCGTCTGCGGTCCGGTGCCGGCGGGCACGCTGCTGCGGTAACCCGTTCCTGCTCGCCGCCGGATCGATCCGGCCTGCAAAAAAGTTACGGCGGCCGTTTCCGGTCAAGGTTCGCCGCCTCGATTGACTTGGTGAAGGCGCGGGACAGGCCCCGCCGGCATCGTCAAACGAGGAACACCAATGACCCAGTCCGAAGACCCGCCCGAGAGCCGCCGCGGGGAACGCCACCTGCTCGACGTCGGCGACGAGCATCTTTCCTTCCGCCGCGTCGAGTTGCCCGACCCTGTCCCGACCGCGCGTCAGATCCTGACCGCGTCCGGCCGCCGGCCCGCGACCGCCTTCATGGTGCTCGGCATGCTGCCCGGGGGCGGCACGGAGCATCTGCGTCTCAGCGCGACCTGGGACCTCCGCGAGCGCGGCATCGAGAAGGTGCTCGTGTTCAAGACGGACGAGCTCCTGCCGGTCGTTGTCGACGATACGGACATGCTGTGGGGCGCGCCGACGATCACCGGCCGTGTGCTCATGACGGTCGCGGGCCTCGACCCCGAGGAGAACGAAGTCTTCCTGGAAGTGGTCGGTGGCGTCGACGAGCCCGTGCCCCTGGACGGCCCCTTCGACCTGACGCGCAAGGGCATCGAGCGCTTCGTCTCGCGGCCCAAGGAGCAGGAAACGACCGTCACGCTGACGGTCGTCGTCAACGGGACGCGGACGGAGGTGACCGCGGAGGGCAACGACGCTCTCGTCTCGGTGCGCGACAAGGCTCTCCAGCAGACCAACAATGTCGGCCGGCCGGCGGACGACTGGGAGCTGAAGACTGAGGGGGGCGATGTCCTCGACCTCGCGACGCTGGTGCGGGATTCGGGCTTCGCCTCGGGGACCGTGCTGTTCCTGAGCCTGAAGGCCGGGGTTGCGGGCGAGATGCAGTCCGTCGATGAGGCGGTCTCGCGGGCCAAGTTCGAGCGGGAGGTGGCGCAGTTCCGCGAGCACGAGGCCTCGCACCGGCGCCGCGGCTGCTTCCTGCTCGACGCGACGTTCCCGCAGGTCTTCGTGGCCTTCGCGGCGCCGCGCCTCAAGCCGGCCGCTCTGGTCGGAGCCGTGGTGATCGACTTCACGAATTACGACCTGCAGCCGCCTTCGGTGACCTTCGTCAATCCGTTCACCCGAGAGCCGCTCCGGGCGGCGGACATGACCATGGCCATGGTTCGGCTCCCGCCCATGACGGGGATGCCGCCGGAGATGTTCGAGGGGCTCTTAGCCTCGGGCCAGATCCAGCCGGCCCACATGATCGGGTCGCACGGCCCGAACGACCCCCCCTTCCTCTGCCTTCCCGGCGTGCGCGAGTACCACGAGCATCCGGCCCACACAGGTGACTCATGGCTTCTCCATCGGGCTTCCGGAAGCGGCTCCTTGCACTTCTTGGTCGAGCAGATCCTGACCTACGGGGTGAACCCGGTCGACCAATGGCAGGTCGAGCTGCGACCGACCGTGACGGGGTTCTCGATGCAGGCGGCCTTGGTCCCCCGATGACGCTGGCGCAGGTCGAGGAGGTGGTAGTCCCTCGCATGTGCGTCGAGGAGGTCCAGGCGCACATGCGGGAGGTCGGCCGAGCCGGGCACGAGGGGCTCGGTCTTTGGGTCGGCCATCAAGACGGCGAGCGTTTCACGGTCGCCCAGGCCGTGATCCCGGCACAGCGCCACATTCGGACCCGCGACGGGGTCTGCGTCGTCGTCGGCCCGGAGGAACTCCACCGGCTGAACGTCTGGCTGTTCCGGCAGGGACTGACCCTGTTCGCGCAGATTCACAGCCACCCTGGGCGCGCCTACCATTCGGGGACCGACGATGAGAACGCGGTCGCGACCGCTACCGGCTGCCTGTCCCTCGTCGTGCCCGACTTCGCGGCTCGACCCTTCGTCGTCGAGACAACGGCCGTCTACCGGCTCGACCCAAAAGGGCGGTGGCGCGAGGTGCCGCCGTTCCGAGCACGAAGCCTGATCCGGATCGCAGGGTGACCATGGCACGCGCAAACTTCTTCGACCGGGCGGCTACCGCGGCCTCGCAAGTCCTGAACGGGTTCGACCTTGCGTCCTTCGAAGCCGTCCTCGGAAACCACGTCGTCGGCGTGGCCTTCGACGGCGCAGCCGCGATGTCCGCCGAGGGGCGCGCCGCCCTCGATCTCACGGTACGCTTGGCGGCGCGCCTCTATCCCAACCTGGCAATCCTGCCGCTGGAGACCGCCGCCGCGGACTTGGCGGCGACGCTCTGCAATCTCGCCCGCTCCATCAACCCGGAGATCGGGCTGTCGCAGGCACGCGACGGGATCACGCGCTGCGTGGTGGTGGGCGACACTGCCGCCGATCTTGACGCCCCCTGTTTCTACGCAGGATCTCAGGGCTGGATCGCGAGGCTGTCGACAACCGAGCCGGTCGGGTCAGGCGCCTCGGCGAACCCGTTCGGCGCAGGAGCAGCCGCGTGCCTCGCCGCCGCCAACGTGTTCCGGACGGTGTTTGCTGACCAGTTGACGGACGGGGGGCCGGACGCGGACCTGACCCTCTCGACCTTCGACTTCGAGCGAACGGCGCACGATCCGGAGTTCGGACCTGTCGACGTCGGCGAGGCGCATCTCGTCGGCCTGGGCGCGGTTGGGAACGGTGCGGTCTGGGCTCTTGCCCGCCTACCTGGCATGACCGGCGACCTTCATCTCGTCGACCACGAGGACGCAGACCTCTCGAACCTGCAGCGCTACGTCATGACGGGGCAGGACGGCGTGGACCAGCCGAAGGTGGAGATCGCCGCCGAGGCGCTGGCGCGGACCTCGCTCCGCGTCGTGCCGCACCGGCTGCGATGGGACGGGTACGTGCAGCAGCGGGGAGACTGGCGCCTCGACCGGGTCGTCGTGGCGCTCGACACAGCGAAGGACCGACTGGCAGTGCAGGGGACGCTGCCGCGTCGCATCCTGAACGCTTGGACAGGCCCTGACGACCTAGGGGTCTCCCGGCACGGGTTTGCGGACGGCAAGGCTTGCCTCGCATGCCTTTACCTGCCGAGCGGCAAGGTTGAGGACGAGGATGTGCGGGTCGCCCGTGAACTCGGTATCCCCGAAGCGTTCATGCAGGTGCGTATCCTTCTTGCGACGGGAGCGCCTGTTGATGGGGCATTCGTCGCGACGGTTGCCGAGCGGCTGGGGGTGCCCTTTGACGCCCTGCAGCCGTTCGTGGGGCAACCCCTGCGGACATTCTACGGTCGGGCCTTGTGCGGTGGCGTGGTTTTCCGCCTCACCGGTGGGGCCAGGGGCGACCGAGCAACGGTGCCGATGGCATTCCAATCGGCACTAGCCGGTATCATGCTGGCGGCGGAATTGGTGAAAGACGCTGGTGGGATGGCGGCTGCGCCGACCGTGGTGACGCGGCTCAATCTGGCCCGTCCCTTGGCCCAGTATCTTCACGATCCCCGAGCACCTGACCGTTCGGGCAGGTGCCTGTGTTGCGATACGGACTTCGTGGGAACCTACCGGCGCAAGTACGCGGCCGGGTCGGCATCGGTGGCCTGGGGCTCGTGAGGCTCAGGCTATCGCTTCAGGCGACGAGACACTTACGACGCGGGCTACTTCTCCATGCCTGAGGTAACAGGTATTGGCGCAAGGACCATATCGGTCCTTACTGACGGTAGTCCATCCATGAGGGCGGGCTGATTGTCGGCCGTGAATGCCGCAATTCCCTTATCTACTTCCCATTTTATCTGTAGCCTCTGCCGAACTCCACCAACTGTATCGACAAACTTACTCTCCACAAGATAGCCAATACCCCTTTCAATCTGCTTCGTTGCTTCGATGGCAAGAACGGCCTGCGAGAACTCGCCCCGCTCTGAGTACGATTCGGACGAGCGCAAGTACAACTGGCGGGCTATTTTCGTACGTATCCTAGAATACCATCCAAACTTACCTGAAGCCTTGGCGCCATCACCTATAGTAATTACGCTATATCTATTGGGATTGGTGTGCCGAGCTTCAATCTCCTTATTCCTCTTGTCCCATACGATTTTCCCGATCCAGGGATCATCTGGGCCATCCCATCCGTAAATGAGCAATTCGAAGTCGCGGCTGGATCCGTGTTTGTGGCTGTTTAGGTACCGACGCGCGATATCCATTGCCAAGTTCACTAAGCCTTTGCCCGTAGGCTCACAGGGAGGCCCGTCAAGGACTACGAGCGCAGCCATAGCCCGCTGGATATGGGCAATGATGGTCAAGGCTTCGAAACAATGACCGGCGAAACCGAGGCCTATGGTGGTCTTGTAGTAGGGGTTCACCCAAGCACCAAAGCCAGGTGCCAGAGAGTCGCCTTTGAAGCATCTGACCTCGACGGCGAACAGCTTGATGGTGTTGTCAGATAGAGGGACCCAGGAACTACCGACCTTCTCGGAGGCTCTGGCGTCAGCCAGCGCGGCGAGAGAGGTCACGCCGTAACTTTCGTCCAACCAACAAGCGACGATGGTCAATTGACTGCTCCTGCCAAGCCCAGGAAAACAGGCGGCCGCCCGCAGCGTTCCGATGGCTCTTTACGCCGTCTCCAAGCAAGTGACGCTCGTTCGCTTTCTGGCTGCGGAAATCCCGAATTCGAATTGCAAAGCTTCGAATCGCGTGGGATTCTGAGCGCTCGCTATCCGGCTATCTGGCTATCCGGACCTTGGGTCGATGCGGACAATGGGCAACACAGAGGCATCACGCGTCCGCGCCGACGGCCGGAGGCAGCTTCTCGTCTACCTGCCTCCGGAGCTCATCAAGGACGTGAAGAAGCTCGCGGTGGACGACGATACGACGGCCTCCGCCATCGTCGAGGAGGCGGTGCGCCAATGGGTCGAGAAGAGAACGTCGGTGAAGCGTGACGAACACGCGGCCGACTGAGGCGGGGCATGTGTGGCGATGAGGTCGGTGGTTTGGACACCTCTTGTTCGGTTCCCCCTGTTCTGGGGTCTGTTCGTCGTCGGATACACCGGGTCCTATTTCCTTCCCGTGCTGTCCAGCCGGTCGAACCTGGCGCTCGTCGGTACTGTTGGCGGTGAGATCGGGCGCGGTGACTTCGCCAACGTCGGGCACCCCGAATTCGCCTTCGCCCTGGCCTGCGCCATCGTCTCGACGGCCGTCGGGCTGGCGTTCGCCTCGCTGATCGCCCACGTCCTGGCGATCCGGATATCGCTTCGGTTGGCCAGGAAGCAGTTCGGGGCTGACGCCCCGGACGAGAAGGCATTCCTGGCCAACTTCGACCGCATCAACCAGAGATTGTCACGCCATGGCCTCGTGGGGCATGCTTGGCAGGAGTTCGCCAAGACGTGCATGCGCGATCAGGTCGTGATCCGCACGATGAGGCCGGCCTCGTTCTTCGGGCCGTCCGTCGTCCGCGAGCGCCTGATGGGCATGAAGCTCATGCCCACCGTGCCCGGCTACTTCGTCGGGCTCGGGCTGCTCCTCACCTTCGTCGGCCTCGTCATCGCGTTGTCGAAGGCGGCGGCCGGCGTGGCCGGCTCGCCGGAGGGGATGACGCAGTCGCTGCGCGAGCTCCTCGACGCGGCGACGTTCAAGTTCTCGACCTCCATCGCAGGCCTCTTCTCGTCGTTGTTCCTCGCGCTCGTATTCAAGGTTTACTCGATCATCATCGAGACGGGCTTCGACCGGTTCTGCCATCGCATCGAGGACCGCACCCACTTCCTGGCCCCCCAGTACGTGCTGACGCAGCTCGCCGCCTCGAACCGGGAGCAGGTCGAGCAACTGAAGAACATCAACGACGCCCAGTTCTTCGACCGCCTCGGCCAAGTCATCGGACCGGCGCTGGAGGCTGCCGTAGGCCGGGCGGTGACGCCACTGGCAGACCAGTTGCAGGCGACCGTCGGAAAGCTGGAAGACAACAGTCGGACCGGCACCGAGGGCCTCATGAACAAGTTCATGGACGCCCTCCATGGTGGGGCCGGAAACGAGCTCAAAGACCTTTCTGCCACGCTCGCCCAAACCAAGGACGCACTCGGTGCGGTCAAGTCCGACCTCGCCGGTTCAGGACAGGACTTCGCGCGGCGGATGTCCGAAGCTACCGAGCGCTTGGCCGGCCTCATCTCGGATGCCGGCAACCAGTTCCAGGCGAACAATCAGGCCAGCCGGGAGACTATCGAGAGCCTTCTCAGGTCGCTCGCGGCCTCGGCCGACGCGACCCGGGAACGCCTGGACCGCGACATGGCCGAAGCGGGACGGATGGCGACCACGGCCGTGCGCGACGGCATGACGGGCATGCTGGATCAGGTCGAGCGGCAGATGGGCTCGTTCCGAGAGACCGTCGCGGCCATTCAGGACCAGATCGGACGCGAGGCCGAGGCCGCCGCCGCGCGGTCCCGCGAGGCCACGGCACAGACCGTGGCAGTCGCGGGCAAGGCCGCCGCCGAGACTGCCCAGGCGATCAAGTCCGGCTTCACGGAAACCGTCGAGAAGTTCGGTGCGGACGTCGATAGGATGTCGGTCGCCCTGCGCTCGTCCGAGCAGGCCTTCGCCTCCCAGACGGCCGCCGCGAGGGAGACGGTGGACCGGACGAACGAGGCATCGGTCGCATTCGGGAGGGTCGCGAGCGACGTCACGGCTGCCTCGACGCCCCTGTTGCAGGCTTCGGAAAGGATCGCCGTATCGACCAGGGCGATGGAGGAGGCGACGCGCGGTGCGGTCGAAGGCCTCAGGCTTGGTCAGGACGCCGCCAAGTCCCTCGCTGACCGCTTGGAGCAAGGCCACCAGGCGGTCGAGGCGGCTTGGCGGTCCTACGAGGAACGGTTCGGTACGGTCGATCAGGCTCTTTCGGACGCGGTCCGAGCCCTCGCCTCCGAGACGGCCAAGCAGCAGGAGAGCATCGCCTCGTTCGCGGTCAAGATCGACGATGGATGCAGCCTCGCCGTGCAGCGCCTGCAAGCCATCGCTGGCTCCCTGGCGGAGAACACCGAGGATCTCTCCGAGACTTTCGATACCTTCCTCGCGAAGGTTCAGAAGATGGCCGCCGAGGACGCGTAAGGCCAAGCCATGCTCAGCACCACAGAGGAACAGGTTGAAGAGTCGGAGAACTACTTCATCTCCATGACCGATATGATGGTCGGCATGCTGTTCATTTTCATCATCTTGCTGATGGTCTTCGCCCTGAACTACCGAAAGGGCGACGACGACTCCAAGAGGATCAAGGACTGCCTGACGGAGCTTTTGACCAAGAACGCGGCGCTCAGCGCCGACATCAACGACAAGGTCAACAAGATCCAGGGCGACGTGCGCAACCAGATCGAGGCGCTGGAACTCGCCGCGGATCAACGCCGCCGCCTGCTCACCGACATCAGCAAGCGCCTGATCGCGCAGGGGCTGGCGGTGCAAGTGGACGAACGGAACGGGGTGCTCCGACTGACCGAGGACGCCGTCAGGTTCGCCCCGAACCGGTCCGACCTCGACGCCCGTGCTCGCGACGCCCTGACCCGCATCGGCCGCGTCCTCACCGACGTCGTGGCCGAGTATGCTGCCTGCAAGCAGGGTCGGACGGACACGTGCGGCAAGTTCCAGGGCGCCTCGCTGGAGACCATCTTCATCGAGGGGCACACCGACACAACCGGCGTCCCGGACCTCGCCGAGCGTGACCGTCGGAACTGGCTGCTGTCCACCGAGCGCGCGACAGCGACCTACCGCGAGATGACGGCCGGATCGCCGGATCTGCGGGACTTCCGCAACCGGCGCGGCGAGCAGATCGTGTCCGTATCCGGGTACTCATCGACCCGGCCAATCGCCTCCGGCGAGGAACGCGAGGCTTGGGAGAAGAACCGCCGTATCGACCTCCGTTTCGTGATGGATGCCGACACGACGATCAACCTCAGGGACATCATCGCCCTCAACGACGAGGTTAAGGCGCAGATCAGCCGCTTGGCGGCGATCAGCCAGGACAGCATCGCCGCATGCAAGTGAAGAGCGCCATCGCGGAGATCCGCACCCGGCCGTCGACGCTTCCGGCATTGCCGACGACGGCGGCGCTGGCGGTGGTTGCCCTGGAGATCCCGGTCCCCACCATCGAGGTCGAGCCAGCACCGCCGCCGGACCTCGACCAGATCGCCGCGCGGATCATCCAAGCCTTCTCCGCGGGCGCTGTTCCCGAGCGAAGGGACGTGAACCTCGCCCCGTGGTGCCTGTGGGACGGCAAAAGGCCGCTGGTCCGAGAGCCCACCGTCCTTGCCAGGTTTCTCGCCCACGTGCGGATGGCATCTCGCAAGTCCACCTTCAGGCGCCTCGCGTCCGCATACATCGTGCGCTTCGACCCTAGCGAGGCGGACCGCCCCACCTCCGCGCTCAACGATATCGCCGCCACCCTTCGCGACCTCGCGTCCCGCATGACCGGGCCGCTCACCGAGGCTGCACGTTACCTCAACCTGTTCGACCCTCGAACCGCGCCCCGCACGATTGCCGGCATCGCGCTCGACCGGAAGATCTCCCCGAGCCGGGTCCTGGCTGATTTCGGGATCCAGAACCTCGGCGCCGAGGCCGGCCTGGCGGAAGCCGCCTTCCTGGCCGGCCTGGACCGGCTGAGGGCGGATAGGTCGCTCAGCCCCCAGGCTAGGCTGTCCTCGATCCAGGCCTGGGGCACGAGGCAGGACGGGTCGATCATCTTCGAACATCGGCGCGGAGCCTACGTCGACGCCCTGGTGCTGCCGCTGGCCGACGTCGACGTGGACCGCATGGCGATGGATGCCACCCTGAAGTTCCTCGTCGCCCGGTTCGGGGACCCCCGCCTGAAGCAGGCGCGCTGGCAGCCGATGGACAGCAAGCCGACCGTGCTGAAATGGCTGACGGCGCTCTCCCTGCGGCAGTTCCTCGATGTCGTCGACCAGGGTGCCTACGACTTCCAGTGGCGGTATCGCCGCGCCTTCTGGGAGGCCGTCCATAGGCGCGGCCTAATCGACGATGCCTGGGTCGTCTTCGATGAGGTCGGGGACCGAACGGCCAGGCGGCTGTTCGACGTGAAGGCACCCTATGCGCGTTGGACGAGCGGCGGCCGCAAGCCAATCGAACGCGGCCATGCCGTACTGCTCCTCAAGGTCGGTCGGGGCGTCGTTGCCGAGTGGAGCCACAACGGTCGTTGCAACATCTGGCACGACAGGGCCGATCCGACGGCCCCGGCCCTGAGCAAGTCCCTGTACGATACGGACGAGGTCCGCGTGGGCCGGCAGAGCACCCCGCAGTTCAAGGTGGCGGAGATCACACACGCCGGGTCCGAGGGCTATAATTGGCAGGTGAAGGTCGCGAACGAGATCTTCCTCCTCACGAACGTGCGCGTGATGGAGTCGGAGTACAGGGTGTGAGATGGCGCTGAAGCTTCGGACCGAGTGCCGCCCCGACCATGTCGAGGTTACCCTGGTCGAGCCCCCACGGGTCAAGATCCCCCTTTTCGGCAGGTCCAGCGTCAGGCCGGCTGTCGATTGGGCGAGCGTTCCCGAACCGTTGGCAAAAGTCGTTCGGCGGCTTCTTCCTCTAATTGCTGAGGGCCAGGCCGAGTGGAAGGGAGACGCCCTGCTCGTCGCCAACGCCACCGCCGCCGACCTGCCGTCCGGTCTGGCTTCGATGATGGGGCTGCCGGAGATCGCACCGCTCATCGTGGATATCTCTTTCCGTGGTGCCATCAGCGACGAGAAGAGCCGCATCGATACCGAGTGGCGCGAGACGTCCTACGGCCGGATCAGCCCGACCCGATCCGGGATCGAGGTCCGTTGGGGCGAGCGGTCGGGCCGCCTGACTGCCCCGCTCTATCGCCTGCTCGAAGCCATCGAAGGCTACAACTCGACCTCCGGGCAGGACATCGACGCCAGGGTCGCGCGTTGGAGCGAGGTCACCTCGGCGCTCGCGATCGTGAACCCGGATTCCGTGAAGGCGGACAGCTACGCGAAGGGGCTAACCGTCTTCCAGGCGGGATCCTTCGCCCTGGACGTCACTCGGAAGGGCGACGCGATCGATTTCGTGCCCGTGCTCATGAGCCGGGAGCGGGCCCGTTCGCTTGAAGACGACGCCCCCGTGATCGAGGAGGATGCCGACGTCGCAGGCGGGGCCTTCGACGAACTGGTTGACGTCGAGACCGCGACCCTGCTCGCCCATGCCGACCAGAGTGCCTTCGAGCGGATCTTCGAGACCGCCGCCGGCGTGAGGCGGGCCTACAACCTACGCCGGAGCACGTACCTCCTGGTCGACCCGGGCCTGCAGAAGGCACTCGAAGTCGTTCGGACCATGCGAAGCGCCCCGGAGGACCGAAAGCGCGCCTTCGTGAAGAACCCGAGGACGCAGATCGCCCTGGATCTCGGTCTCGATCCCGGCGACCCGACGGTGTCGGCGCTCTTCGTCGAGACGAAGCAGTATTCGGACCGTGTGATCGGGCTTGGCGTCTGGGAGAAGCCCGAGCTGTCTTGGCTTTCGAAGACGAGCACGGAATGGCTGCCCGAGAAGTTCCCGGTGGTGGTCGACGGCCGCCCGTCCGAGATCACGCTGAAGGATGCGCGTCAACTCGCCACCGACGTCCCCAAGGCCGAAGTGGAGGGCCGGGAGCGGGTCGCCTGTGGCGACGTCGAGCTACCGGTGCCGGTAGCACGGGACGTCCTCCGACAGGTCGCCGACGTCATCCAAGAGCGGCAGCCCGTTGAGGAGGGCGTGCAGCCTTCCGACGATGACGAGCCGGCCGTGACCACGACGCCCGCCGCTACGGCGGGTCCGCGCGAGCCGGTAGTGGTCAAGATCGAGACAAACTTCGAGGACGTCACGTTCGAGGTGACGCGCAAACCGCGGCCGGCGGTGATCGGCGATGGGCTACCGACGGACCGCATGGGGCGGACGAGCTTTAAGCCGCACCAAGTCGAAGGCTTCGACTGGCTCGTCGGAGCTTGGAAGGCCGGCTGGCCTGGCGTCCTGCTGGCCGACGACATGGGACTTGGGAAGAGCTACCAGGGCTTGGCTTTCCTCGCCTGGATGAAGGCGAACCGGGAAGCGGCCAGGGCCAAGGCGGCCGCGGGCGTCCCGAAGGGCCCCCTTCTCATCGTCGCGCCGACGTCCCTCCTCCAGAACTGGATCAAGGAGGCCGAGAAGCACCTCGCACCGAACGCTTTGGGTGAGAACCGCGCCGATGTCTTCGGTTCCAGCATACGCAAGTTCCGAAACCCGGATCAGGCCGCGCGCGACCAAGGCGAAACGCTGAACTGGAGACTGCTGGAGAAGCAGGATTGGGTCCTAACGACCTATGAAACGCTGGCCGACAATCACGTCTCGTTCGCCAGGATCGGCTTCTCGGCGGTGCTCTTCGACGAGATGCAGAAGGTGAAGGACCCGGGCACGCTCAACACCTGGGCCGCGAAGGCCGTGAACGCCGATTTCGTGCTCGGCCTGACTGGCACGCCAATCGAGAACCGGATCGAGGATCTCTGGTCGATCATGGACCGGGTTTTCCCCGGCTTCCTCCGAGACCTGAAGACGTTCTCGAACACCTACAAGAACGGCGACCTCGACCGCTACCGCGACCTGTCCGACCGGATGATGAAGCCGTTGGACGGGGCGCCGGCAATCATGCTGCGCCGGATGAAGGACGACGTGCTGGAGGGTCTGCCGTCCAAGACCGTCATGCCGTACCGGACGGTCATGCCGGACGTGCAGGCGAAGGCCTACGGCGATGTCGTGGCCAAGGTCCTGGGCACGGACGGTCCAAGGGCTCGCGGTGCGATGCTCGAAGTCATCCAGAATCTCCGCGGCATATCACTCTACCCAGGCGACGCACATTCAGACGATCTCCTGTCCGTGACCGGCTGCGAGGCGTGGGTCGCCAGGTCCGCCCGGTTGGGCAAGTCTTTCGAGGTGCTCCGCGATTTGGAACGTCGCGGCGAGAAGGGGCTGATCTTCGTCGAGCAACGGAGCATGCAGGCGCTGGTGGCGAATGCCATGTCCACGATGTTCGGCATGGAACGACCGCTCATCATCAACGGTGACACCCCCGGTCATCGGCGCCAGGACATGGTCGACGATTTCCAGGCGAGGCGTCGCGGCTTCGACGCGATGATCCTGTCCCCGAAGGCCGCAGGCGTGGGCCTGACGATCACGGCAGCGAACCACGTCATACACCTCAGTCGTTGGTGGAACCCTGCCGTCGAGGATCAGTGCAACGACCGCGTCTACCGGATCGGCCAGGAGCGACCCGTGACCATCCACGTTCCGATGGCCGTCCATCCCACGCTTGGGGACAGGACATTCGACGTGACGCTGGATCGGCTTCTGGAAGGGAAGCGGAGGATGTCCCGCAACCTGTTGATGCCGCCCGTGTCGGACAGCGATCTCGACCAAGTCTTCACGATGGCCATGGCAGCGTAGGCAGAACTCATGCGCGTCTTTGCCAAGAGGTTCTACGGCTTCGATCCTGAGAGGCATCCCGTCATCGCCTTCGGCAAGGCCGGCAACCGGGACGCCCTCATCACGGCCTCCTCACCGGGGGATCTCGTCGTGTTCATTGGGACCCAGGACGAGCCGACCGCCGAGCATGAACGTGGTCGACTTCTTGGCATTGCCGAGTTCGCACGCATACCGGTCGACGTTCGTGACGTGACCGATCCGACCAAGATGAAGCCGACCGATTTCGCCGCGGACGGATCGCTTCTCTGGCCCAAGGGGCTTCCCGTTTTACGCGCTTGGCGGTTCGCGGAGCCACGCCTGAAGCTGATCGACGTTCTTCGCGAGCAGTTGACGTTCGAGGCCACCGTCCGTGCTGTCCAACTTGACGAGAGCGATACTCGGGCGGTGCTGGCACTGCCCAAGACGGAGGTAGCGATCACCTTGGTTCCACATGTCGCGAAGCTGCTGGCCTTGAGCGACGCACTGGCCTTCGGTCGTCCCACGACAGGACCGACCCCGAGCGACTGGGCCGGAACAGTCACGAGGACCACCGAAGCTGAGGCATGGACCTACGCGATGCGTTTTGGGAAGCGCAGCGTCTGGAAAGTTGGGCACACCCAGAACGTTGACCAACGCTTGAACGACGTGAACAAGCACATCCCCATCGAGGAGATCGGAGAGGGCTGGACACTCGCCTTGAAGCAACGTTGGCCGAACTCGGTCGCCGCCTACGCCATGGAGCAGCGTGTCTTCCAGAACTTATCGGCTTCAAGAACCACAGGCGAACGGATCAGATGCAGCGAAGGGCAGATGCTCTCGGCTTGGTCTTCGTCTTTGGCAGGTTAAGTCGAGCATACAGCCTCAGCCGAGAGCATCTTCAGCCGTGCCGACCGGCATAAGACGGATGCTGCCCTCGCTGAACCTTGCCGCGCTGTTAACCATGATACCGATTCATTGCGTGCTTTCAGCTTGGGATGGGTTGCTTCAGTCGGCGTTTACCTACACTTAAGACCTCATGTTCGCACCGACGAAATGCACGGCGCTCCGGGCGGGGAACCCCGCACCGGTCCAGGCCGATTCCTCCTCCCGCGGATAGCCGCGCGTCTCCGCACGCGTGACCGGGAGGCCTTTGAAGGTTCGCTCCCGATGACGACCACCCTCCGAAAATCGGCTGCCATCCCGGCCTGGGCCCACTCTGGCCGCAACACGTCACTGGCGCGTTCGCGCCTTCCCGACACCCTCCAGGGCTGACCCGCCGCCACTGACCGCGGCCGGCTGCCCCAGCATGGAGGCAGCCCGTTATGACTGACAGCCTGAAGACCACCGCGGCGCGATCCGAGGCGGGTGCCAGCCCGGCTTCCTCTGAACTGACGGCACCGCCACCCGTCTCGGATGATCCGGCTCGCCACGTCGGAGAGATCTTCCGTCGCCTCACCCTCGCCAGCGAAACCTTCCCGGGCGCAGCATTCGCCCGCATCGTGGCAGCGGTGCTCGTTGCCCTGGGCCGTGCCTGCATGGACGAGGCCGAGCGGCAGGCCGCCTGGCTGCGCGAACGAGCCACGCCGGTCCGGCCCGGGATCAGGGTCTCCGCGACGGCACGCCGGGTGGATTTCGACGGCTTCGACATCGAACGCCCTGAATAACGACACATGCGAAGGAACCTTCCGATGCCGCTTCGAGGCCGCCTCAAACGGGTCCCCCCTGCCGCTGAGCGGCAGCCCTGCCGTCGCATACCCGCGGCGAGCATGCCCTTCACCCGATCCAAGACACCCACCGTGGCCTGACCGGCGCGCAAGGACGCGCACGGCGGCCTCGCGATGGAGGCCGTCATGAGCAGTAACAGTACGAACCCCAAGAAGCGCCTCGAACACCTGGCCCGCGTCGGTAGTCGCGTGAACCGCGGGCAGCCGGTCGCCTCATCTACGGTGGAGGGCTCGGAGCATGAGACGACCGGCTACGACTTCTTCGAAGACGGAGACGACGGGCAAGCCAAGGCCGAACCGACTGCCTTCAGCAGCCCGATCCATACGCTGGCCAAGGCTACCCTCGCCTCGGCGCTCACGGTGGCGCAGCGGCGGAGGATTGCCGGCTCCCCACGCCTATCGGTCCTCGTCGAGGCACCGACGCCGGCCTGGATCCAGCCGCTCCGCCGGGCCATCGCGGCGATGGGTCCGTGGGCGAAGCTCGATGCCCGCGACGTCGTCAGCCGTCCCAGGCTCCGGGCCGACGAGGGCGAGGCCGAACTCGTCGAGCTCTTGGCTGCCGGTCGCCGCGTCGCAGTCGTATCCTGGCTGCCCGAACGCTACGTGCCGCGAAGCTACGTCGACGCGGCGGACATCCGGGTAAGCCCGGGCCACCCGTCCCCGACGGTCTTGCGCCAAGTGATCCGCGAGGCGACCGGCACGCGTCCCCGTCGGATGCCGGCATCCGTTCAGGGCGCCGACTACCCCGACTACCTCGCCGCGATCAGGGCGGGGGATGGTGCAGCCGCCGCCGTACGAAGGCTGGAGGCGATTGCTCGGGCGCGGACGCTTCCCGCCGGCGACCTCGACGATGTGCCCCTCGTGGGAGACATGGTGGGCCTTGGGGACGCGGGCGCCTGGGCACGCCGGGTGGTCGCCACCATCGAGGCCTGGCGCCGCGGCGAGGGGCTGTGGCCGGCAGGCAGCCTGAACGCCTGCTTGGCGAGCAGGCCGGGCTTAGGCAAGACGACGCTTCTGCGCAGTCTTGGCAAGTCCTGCAATTTGCCTGTGATTACCACCTCAGTCGCAGGCTGGTTTGCCGGATCCGGTTATCTCGACGATGTGCTTCGTCGCATGCAGGAAGACCTTCTGCGCGCCTCGGCTTCGGCCCCATGTATTCTGTATTTCGACGAGGCCGATGCGTTGCCTTCGCGGGCCGTCGAGGACCGCCATGCCAGCTACTGGATGCCCATCCTTGGAGCCCTCCTCAGCTTCTTGGACGGCCTTGGGCTGCACGGGACGGACGCGTCGCGGATCATCGTCGTCGCGGCGACCAACGCTCCGGACCGTATCGACCCCGCGCTGCTCAGGCCCGGGCGCCTCGGGCGAGTCATCCGGATCCAACCACCGGACGCCGATGCCTTGGCCGGGATCCTACGCCAGCACCTGCACGGTGACCTCGCCGACGTCGATCTCGACGGGGTCGTCTCTGTCGGGCTCGGCGCGAGCGGGGCCGAGGCGAGGGCCTGGGTCGAGACGGCCCGACTGAAGGCCAGGCTCGCGGGTCGTGCGATGGAGCTGTCGGACCTGATGGCTGAGGCGGCGCCGGCGGACGGGAGGTCGGAGGCGTCGGTGTGGCGCTGCGCATGCCACGAGGCGGGGCATGCTGTCGCCGTTACGAAGGCAGGCGGACGCAGGGTTCGGCGCATCAGCATCCTGGCGCACGGGCAGACCGGCGGCCACACGCTCACGACCGGGGAGGACACCACGATGTCCCCGGAAGGCATCGAGGCAGTGATCGTCGGCCTGCTCGGAGGCCGGGCGGCCGAAGAGGTGCTCGGCCTCGGGCTCTCGACCGGGAGCCATACGGACCTGGGCGAGGCGACCTCACTCGCGGCCGCGCGCCGGGCCAGCTACGGAATGGGGGGTAGCTTGGTGCAAGGGGCGCCGGCGGATCGAGCCGCAGGTCTTATCCTGGCTGACCAGGAGCTTCGCCTTGCGTGCGAGGCCGACCTGCAGCGCCTTTACGGTGTCGCCCTCGGCA
>NZ_BPRD01000341.1 GCF_022179745.1 Methylorubrum podarium | reverse complement strand
GCCGACCTCGCGGGCGACGCGGGTCACCTCCGAGGCGAAGGAATTGAGCTGGTCCACCATCGTGTTGATGGTCAGCTTCAAGGCGAGAATCTCGCCCTTCACATCGACGGTAATCTTCTTGGACAGATCGCCCCGCGCGACCGCGGTGGTGACTTCGGCGATGTTGCGCACCTGACCGGTGAGGTTCTCCGCCATCATGTTCACGTTGTCGGTCAGGTCCTTCCAGACGCCGCCGACGCCCTTGACCTGCGCCTGTCCGCCGAGCTTGCCCTCCGACCCCACCTCCTTGGCGACGCGGGTCACCTCCGAGGCGAAGGAATTGAGCTGGTCCACCATCGTGTTGATGGTCGATTTCAGGTCGAGGATCTCGCCCTTCACATCGACGGTGATCTTCTTGGACAGGTCGCCGTTGGCCACCGCGGTGGTGACTTCGGCGATGTTGCGCACCTGACCCGTCAGGTTGGCCGCCATCAGGTTCACGTTGTCGGTCAGGTCCTTCCAGGTTCCGCCGACGCCCTTGACCTGCGCCTGGCCTCCAAGCTTGCCCTCCGAGCCGACCTCGCGGGCGACGCGGGTCACCTCCGAAGCGAAGGAGTTCAGCTGATCCACCATCGTGTTGACGACCTTGCCAATCCGAAGGAACTCGCCGCGCAGGGGCCGGCCCTCGATCTCGATCTGCATGGTCTGGCCGAGGTCGCCCTTGGCGACGGCTCCGATGACGCGCGCCACCTCGGTGGTGGGCTGAACCAGGTCGCCGATCATCGTGTTGACCGACTCGACGCAATCGTTCCACCCGCCGGTCGCGGTCGGAAGCTTTCCGCGCTCGCCGATGCGCCCGTCCTTGCCTACCGCGCGGGCAACCCTGTCGAGTTCACGGGCGAGCCCTTGGTTGAGCTCGACGATATCGTTGAACGCCTGCGCGATCTCCCCCTCGATGCCCGTCAGATCCAGCGGCAGCCGAGTTGAGAAGTCACCCTTCCGAAACGCACGAAGGCTCTTCAGAAGGAGCTTCGGCTCCAACTGCAACGTAGTCGGCGTCATGCGGGTACACCCTTAGGGTAGATGATACAGCCCAGCGCGGCATTCTTTGGATCGTCGGCGGCTGTGAGAAACCACCGGCGAGGAAGAACGGCAATAGGGCGCAACGTAAATGGTTGCTCACTCCTTCGGTCCGCAGAGCGGCCCAGCACGCTGCTCTTTCCGATGCATGGCCGTTCGGCTGAGAATACGCCCGCTCGTCGTGGCGCAGATCGTTGCTTTTTCGTTTCGCGGCGCGCTCTGTCGTGCCGGGCAGCCCGCGAGAGGCTATGATGGCCTTGCCGGGCGGAAGGCCCAGGTGATGGGATATGAGCCTGTGCCGGAAAGCCGACCCATCCGATGTGTCGGATGACGAATGGGCGGTGGTCGCCCCGTATCTGACGCTGGTGCGCGAGGATGCGGGCCAGCGCGCACCCGTTGCGGGAGGTGTTCGACGGGCTGCGCCATGTGGTGAAGACGGGCGCGCCGTGGCGCTGGATGCCCCACGACCTGCCGCTGTGGGCAGCCGTCTACCAGCAGGCGCAACGCTGGCTTTCGGCGGGCTGCTTCGAGCAGCTGGCCGAGGACCTTCGCGCCGTGCTGCGCCTGGCCGCCGGGCGCGAGGCCGAGCCGTCAACGGCCATCCTCGACCGTCAAGGCGACGCGGGGAGCATCGCCGCTTTCCCGCGCAAGAAGTTCACCGCGTTCCGCTGGGCGGCTGATATACCGCTGCTGGCGCCGCAGACGCTGCCGACGACGATCGCCGGGGTGCGCTCCGGCGTGACCGAGACGTGAGTCCATCGAGGCGGCTATGAGGGGGATGTGTTGACTGCTGGCCAGACGAGGTCAGCGCAGCAGTCCGGGCGCCAGCCAGACTAAGAGCGCCTAACCGAACCGCGTGATCGGGTTGAGGGTGATGAGGCTGGCAGCGAGGCTGGTGAAGGCCTCGTCGATGTCGGCGCGACGCTCCGAACGGATCGGCAGGCGGCGGAAGCGGTTGAACCAAGCGTGGGTGTGCTCCACGACCCAGCGGCGGCGCCCGAGCTTTTGGCTAGTTTCGATCCCCTTGCGGGCGATGCGCGGCACGATCCCGCGCCCGGCACTCCTGCCGACGTGCTTTGGAGTCATAGGCCGAGCGGCGTGCCGCGGGCGTCGGTGACGAGGTGGCGCTTCGTGCCCGGTGTGCCCCGGTCCGTCGGGTTCGAGCCGGTGGCAGACCCCCCTTTTTGGCCGGGACAGAGGCACTTTCCTGCGCCGGTCGAGAGATAGATCGAGCCATCTCCGCTCAGCGGGATGTACTTGAACCGCTCCGTCCAGCTGCCCGTGCGCCTGCCCGGATCGGCGAGGTAGGACCAATCCTCCGGGTAACGCTCGATGGTGAGCGTCGGCGCACGCGCGACACTGGTCGGGACTTGAGCCTCGGCCGCGCCGGGGATCGCGGCGAGAGCCGCCGCAACGACCAGGCGCGATGCGCTCATCGACACCCCTGCCGAGCGCGGCGGCCGTTTTCCGATCAGCCGACGGCTTTCGGCACGGGCGTCGCGAGCAGCTGCTGCTCCCAGAGATAGGCGATGCCGCTGCCGGCGGCGTGCTGCTTCAGCACTTCGGTGAGGCCGACGGCCGTATCCAGCCGGGCCCAGTCGCGCTGCCACTCGGCCGCCAGCGCCAGCCAGGTCATCACGTTCACGCCGGCCCGGACCATGCGCTGGATGGCGACCTCGTGCGCCTCGACCGAGGTGCCGCCGGACGCGTCGGTGATGACCGTGACGTCCCAGCCCTCGCCCGCGGCCTGGATCGCCGGCATCGCCACGCAGATCTCGGTCCATAGCCCGGCGATGATCAGTTGCTTGCGGCCCGTCGCCTTGACGGCATCGACGGCCTTCGGATCTTCCCAGGTGTTGATGAACGTGCGGTCGATCACCGCCTGGCCCGGGAACACGTCGGTCACCTGCGGGAAGATGACGCCGCCGCGCTCCGCGATGACGCTCGTGAGGATGGTGGGCACGCCGAACACCTTTGCCGACTTGGCCAGGGCGGTCGTGTTGTTCACGACCATGTGCGGGTCGTGACTGTTCAGGTTCGCGAGCTGGTAGGGCTGGTGGTCGATCAGGACGAGGACCGAGTCGTCGGGGCGAAGAAGAGAATCGAGTCCGTTCCGAAAAGCCATGTCCGAGATCAACCTCCGTTGGCGGGGTCCGCGGCGCGCCGTGCATCGACCGCCGCATCGACCGTCGCATCGACGGGGCGGACAGTGGCAGTTGCGAAATTCGCGCGGTAGGCTGGCCTTCGGCTACACCGTGTCGCCGAACGGGGAACGACATCTTGGACATCGAGGACTTGCGCACCTTCGTCGAGGTCGCCGACACCGGAGGCGTCTCGGCAGCCGCGCGCCGTCTCGGCGTGTCGAAGTCCATCGTCAGCCGAAGGCTCATTCGGCTGGAGGCCGACCTCGGCGTCCAGCTCGTCGCCCGCACCACGCACGGCGCCTCGTTGACGGAGGCCGGGACCACGTTCCGGGACTACGCGGCACGGGTCTGCGCCGAGATCGACGTCGCCCGGGAGACGGTGTCACCCGGCGGCGATCTCCGCGGCCGCCTGCGCGTGGCCATGCCGCTGACGTTCGGTCCCACCCACTTCGCGCCGGTGATCGCGGCGATGGCCCGGCGCCATCCGCTGCTCCATGTCCACGCGACCTACGGCGACCGTTTCGTCGACCTCGTCGCCGAGGGGTTCGATTGCGCGATCCGGGTCGGTTACCTCGCCGATTCCAACCTGATCGCGCGGCGGGTCGGGCCGATCCACGGGAGCTTCGTCGCGAGCCCGGACTATGTCAGGGCGCACGGCTCGCCGGAGACGCCCGAGGAACTCGCCGGCCATCCGGCGCTCATGCAGGGGACCGAGACCTGGCAGTACACGGACGGCGACGCGATCAGGACGTTCCGTCCGCAGGGCCGCTTCAAGGCCGACAACGGCGTCGCACTCGCGGCGGCGGCCGTGGCAGGCCTCGGCATCGCCTGGCTTCCCGACTGCATCACCTACGAATACGTCGCCTCGGGCAGGCTCGTGCGGGTCATGACGCGTCACCCGCCGCCGCCGGCGGCGGCCTACGTCGTTCGACCACCCGGCCCCCATGCCGCCCGGAAGGTGCGGGAGTTGACCGAGCTGCTGATCGAGCACTTCGCGAGCGCACCGGAGCTTTGGGGCCTCGACGCTGCGGGGCGTGGGTCCGGCGCCTGAAGGGCGGCGTTCCGCATCACGCGACACGGTTCTGCGCCCCGCGCGGCTACCAGCACCGCGCGGCTGCCGGCTAGACCGGACGTCCGGGTTCTCGACGGAACGATCCGTCTCGCGGCCCCGGACCGAGAGGATGATCTCATGAGCTGGAACCCGGCCCTGGAACCGGGCTGTCCCGACACAGTGGGCGTCGACGCGGTCGAGACGCTCATCGTTCCCCGTGCGCGCGACCTCGGCGGCTTCGAAGTCCGGCGCGCCTTGCCGGCGCCGAACCGGCAGATGGTCGGGCCGTTCATCTTCTTCGACCAGGCCGGCCCCGCCGAACTCCTGACGGGCCAGGGCATCGACGTCCGGCCGCACCCGCATATCGGTCTGGGCACCGTCACCTACCTCTTTCGCGGCGACTTCCATCACCGGGACAGCACCGGGGCCGACCAGGTCATCCGTCCCGGCGCGCTGAACTGGATGGTGGCGGGACGCGGCGTCACCCATTCGGAACGCACGAGCGCGGCGGCCCGGAGCGGACCCAACAGCCTGTTCGGGATCCAGACCTGGCTCGCCCTTCCGGAGAGCCAGGAGGACGTGGCGCCGAGCTTCGAGCACCACGGCAAGGAGGCGCTGCCGGTGATCGAGGGCGGGGGCGTCTCCCTGCGCCTGATCCTCGGGACCGCCTACGGCCAGGCCGCCCCCGCGACGATGTTCTCGGAGACCTTCTACGCCGACGTGAGGATGGAGCCGGGAAGCCTGCTGCCGATGCCGGACGATCACGAGGACCGGGGCCTCTACGTCGTCGAGGGCTCGATCTCGGTGGCCGGCCGGGACTACGCGGCGTCCCACATGATGGTCTTCCGCCCCGGCGACAGGATCACCGTCGCCGCCGGCGACCGTGGCGCGCGGCTGATGATCCTGGGCGGCGCGACGCTCGCGGGCCCGCGCTACATCTGGTGGAACTTCGTCGCCTCCTCCAAGGAACGCATCGAGGCGGCGAAGGCC
>NZ_BPRD01000340.1 GCF_022179745.1 Methylorubrum podarium | reverse complement strand
GCGCTCGCCGACGTGGTGAAGAAGGGCCGCTTCGTCGCCAGCACCACGACGCGGGACGTGCCGCAGGCCGGGTACTACATCATCACGGTCGGCACGCCGCTCTATCCCGGCTCGCACGAGCCGCGCCTCGACATGATCGAGGAGGCGACCCGCGAGGTGGCCGAGCATTTCTCTGACGGCGCGACGGTGATCCTGCGCTCGACGGTGCGGATCGGCACGACGACGGGCGTGGTGAAGCCGATCCTTGACCGCACCGGCATCGACTATCACCTCGCCATGTGCCCCGAGCGGACGCTCGAGGGCGACGCCATGCGCGAGCTCATCAACCTGCCGCAGATCGTCGGCGGCGAGACGCCGGACGCCTCGGACGCGGCCGCCGCCCTGTTCAGCCGCCTGACCCACACCATCGTCCGGGTCGCGAGCCCGGAGACGGCGGAGATGATCAAGCTCGTCGACAACACCTCGCGCGACGTGCACTTCGCCTTCGCCAACGAGGTGGCGCGGGCCTGCGACGCGCTCGGCATCAACGCCAACGACGTGATCCGCTACGGCAAGCTCGGCTACACCCGCACCAACGTCGCCGCCCCCGGCCTCGTCGGCGGGCCCTGCCTGGAGAAGGACCCGCACATCCTCCTCTCCTCGGTTTCCGGCAAGGGGGTGAACCTCGAGATCACCGCGGCCTCGCGGCTCGTCAACGAGCGCCAGCCGGCGGAGACGGTGGGAAGCCTCGTCGAGCGGCTGCGGTCGCGCCGCGCCGGGCCGTTCAAGGCGGTGGTCGCGGGCCTTGCCTTCAAGGGCCGCCCGGAGACCGACGACCTGCGCGGATCGATGTCGCTCCACGTCATCCGCGAGATGATGGCGAGCGAGCAGTTCTCCGAGATCAGGGTCTATGACGGCGTCGTGCCGATGGAGCACGTCCGGGCGATCTCGTCGGGGCTGACGCTCTACGACAGCCTCGCCGCCGCCTGCGAGGGCGCCGACGTGCTGGTGATCGCCAACAACCATCCCGAATATTCGAAGATCGATCTGGAAAAGATCATCGCGACGATGTCGGACGACGCCTTTGTCTACGATTACTGGAACAACCTCAGCGAGATGCCGGCGGAGGTTCTGGAAAATCGCTACGTCACCGTGGGCAACCTCGTGGGTAAGTTTCAATGAGCAGGCTGGCTGTCACCGGGGCGGGCGGATTCATCGGCGCCCACCTCACCCGCGCGCTTCTGGCCGAGGGGCACGAGGTCGTCGCGATCGACAACTACATCCGCGGTCAGGCCTCGCGCCTGGCCGACGCGCAGGGCGCGATCGAGCGCGCCACCCTCGACGTGCGTGACAAGGATGCGCTGGTCGCGGCGCTGAAGGGCGTCACGTGCGTGTTCCACCTCGCTGCCGTCAACGGCACCGAGAACTTCTACACGCAGCCGCAGCTCGTGCTCGATGTCGGCGTGCGCGGCGCGCTCGCCGTGTCGGAGGCCTGCATCGAGGCCGGCGTGCCCGATCTCGTCGTCGCCTCCTCGGCGGAGGTCTACCAGACCCCGCGCGTGGTGCCGACGGACGAGGACATCGAGATGGTGATCCCCGACTCGCTCAACCCGCGCTACTCCTACGGCGGGTCGAAGCTGATCTCGGAGCTGATCGCCTTCAACTACTGCCGCGACAAGCTGCGCAAGGTCCAGGTCTTCCGGCCGCACAACGTCTACGGTCCCGACATGGGCTGGAAGCACGTCGTGCCGCAGCTGATCGAGAAGATCGTCGCGGCCGGCGACGGCGGGTCGATCACGCTCCAGGGCGACGGCAGCGAGACGCGGGCCTTCTGCTACGTCAGCGACGTCGTGGACGGCATCGTCCGGATGTGGCGCGACGGCGAGAGCATGAACGTCTATCACATCGGCTCGATGGAGGAGGTGGCGATCCGCGACCTCGCGCGGATCACCGCGGAGGCGCTCGGCGTCCGCGTCGAACTCGTCGCCGGACCGGCCGCCGCCGGGGCGACGCCGCGCCGCTGCCCCGACATCGGCAAGATGCGGGCGATCGGCTACGCGCCCTCCGTCTCCCTGGTCCAGGGCATCGAGCGCACGGTCGCGTGGTACCGCGAGAACCCGGCGCCGACCGATTCCAACCCGCTTCTGTGAGGGCCGAACCGATGAACAGCCTGGCGGGCAAGACCGTCTTCGTGGCCGGACATCGCGGCCTCGTCGGCAGCGCCCTGAAGCGCCGCCTTCGCGACGAGGATTGCGAGATCCTCACCGCGACGCGCGCGGAACTCGACCTGCGCGACCAGGCCGCCGTGCGCGCCTGGATGCGGGACCGGCGGCCGGACGCGGTGTTCCTGGCGGCGGCCAAGGTCGGCGGCATCCTCGCCAACGCGACCTACCCGGCCGATTTCCTCTACGAAAACCTGATGATCGAGGCCAACGTCATCGAGGCGGCCTTCCGCGAGGATGTGGCCAAGCTGCTGTTCCTCGGCTCGAGCTGCATCTACCCGAAATTCGCCGAGCAGCCGATCGTCGAGTCGAGTCTGCTGACAGGGTCGCTCGAACCGACCAACGAGTGGTACGCGGTCGCCAAGATCGCCGGGATCAAGCTCGCCCAGGCCTATCGCCAGCAGCACGGGCGCGACTTCATCTCGGCCATGCCGACTAACCTCTACGGGCCGGGCGACAACTTCGACCTCACTTCGAGCCACGTCCTGCCGGCCCTGATCCGCAAGGCGCACGAGGCCAAGCGCGACGGGGCGAAGGAGATGGTGATCTGGGGCACCGGATCGCCCCGCCGGGAGTTCCTGCACGTCGACGACTGCGCCGACGCCTGCGTCCACCTGATGAAGACCTATTCGGACGCCGAGCACGTCAATGTCGGCTCGGGCGAGGACATCGCGATCTACGACCTCACCCGTCTCGTCTGCGACGTCGTCGGGTTCGAGGGCGAGATCGTCCGCGATCCGACGAAGCCCGACGGCACGCCGCGCAAGCTGATGTCCGCGGACAAGCTGCGCGGGCTTGGCTGGGCGCCGAAAGTGCCGCTGCGGCACGGCATCGCCGCGACCTACGCGTGGTTCCGGGAGCATGTCGCCGATGCGTGAGATCGTGCCTGAGTTCGACGGAAGCCTGCCGATGCGCGACGCCGCCTCCGTCCCGGCGCCGGGGCCCTACGCGCTGCGGATCAACCGGAACGATCCCCACTTCGTCCCCGCCGACGGGGCGGGGCACCGCCTGCCGGCGACCCGCATCCTCGGCGTGCCGGTGAGCGTCATCGACATGCCGTTCGCGGTCCGCACCCTGATCGGCTGGGCGCGGGGGCGGCGCACCAGCATGGTCTGCGTGCGCGACGTGCACGGGATCATGTGCGCCCAGGACCAGCCCGACCTGCGGGCCGCCCACGAGCGGGCGAGCATGATCACCCCGGACGGGGCGCCGCTCACCATCGTCAGCCGCTTCCGCGCCCACGGCACCGGCCGCGTGCCGGGTCCCTCGCTCATGGAAGAGATGTTTGCCGCGACCCAGAACACGGGCATCCGCCACTATCTCTACGGCGGCAAGGAGGGGGTGGCCGAGCAGGTCGCGGCCAACTTCGCCCGCAAATATCCCGGCACGCAGGTCTGCGGGCTCGCCTGCCCGCCCTTCGGCGCCGTCTCGCCGGAGCGCGACGCGGAACTCACCGATGCGATCAGGGCCGCCGAGCCCCACATCGTCTGGGTCGGCATATCGACGCCCAAGCAGGACATCTGGATGAACGACCATCTCGACCGCCTGCCCGGCATGGTCCTGATCGGCGTCGGCGCCGCCTTCGATTTCCATTCCGGGGCGGTCAAGCGGGCGCCGAAGATCATGCAGGTGCTCGCCCTCGAATGGCTGCACCGGCTCGCCAGCGAGCCCCGGCGGCTGTGGCGGCGCTACCTCGTGATGGCCCCCGTGTTCCTCTGGAAGATGGCGCGGCAGCCCGCGCCGCGCCGGTCGTAGGGAGCGGAGGGGTGCGCGTCCTCATCGTCCACAACCACTACCAGATCCGGGGCGGCGAGGACGCGGTGGTGGAGCACGAGGCCGCCGCACTCGCCGCGGCCGGCTGCACGGTCGAGACGCTGGCCTTCCACAACGACGACATCCGCACCCCGCTCGATCGCCTGCGCACGGCGTTCGAGGCGCCGCACGCGCCCCGCGGCGTGGCCCGCGTCGTCGCGGCGGTGGAGCGCTTCCGGCCGGACGTGGTCCACGCCCACAACACCTTCCCCCTGGTCTCGCCGGCCATGCACGGGGCGGTGCGGGCGCTCGGGCCGGTGACGGTGCAGACGCTGCACAATTTCCGCCTCGCCTGCGCCGGCGCCATGCTGATGCGCGACGGCGCCCCTTGCGAGACCTGCCTCACCGGCTCCTCCTACGCGGCCGTGCGCCACGCCTGCTACCGCGGCTCGCGGATCGGCACGTTCGCCGTGGCGCGGATGATCGACCGGCACCGCCGGGCCGGCACCTGGACGCGGGACGTCGATGCCTTCGTCGCACTCACCGAATTCGCCCGCGGCCGCTTCATCGCGGCGGGGCTGCCCGCGCACCGCATCTTCGTGAAGCCGAACGGTCTGCCCGACCCCGGCCCGCCGCACGACGACCCGCGCGACGGCATCCTCTATGCCGGCCGGCTCAGCCCGGAGAAGGGAGTCGAGGTGCTGAAGGAGGCCGCCGCACGGCTCGCCGCACCGGTCGACGTCGCGGGCGAGGGTCCGCTGCGGGCGGTGCTGGAGGGGGCGCCGGGGCTCACCCTTCTCGGCGCCCTGCCCCGCCCGGAAATGCGGGACCGGATGGGGCGGGCCGTCGCCCTCGTCGTCCCCTCCCTCTGGTACGAGGGACTGCCGATGGTCGTGGCCGAGTCCTTCGCCGCGGGCACCCCGGTCATCGCCTCGCGGATCGGCGCGCTCGCCGGCCTCATCGAGGACGGCGTGACCGGCCTCCTGGTGGCGCCGGGCGATCCTGCCGCCCTCGCCGACGCCATCGAACGGCTGCGCGCCCGGCCGGAGGAGGCCCGGCGGATGGGTCGGGCCGCCCGCGCCGCCTATCTGCGCGACTGGACCGAGGCGGCGACGACCGCCGCGCTGCTGTCGATCTACCGCACGGCGCTCGCCGCACGCCTGCGGGCTCAGCGCGAGAGCGCTTAAGGAGCGGTGAGACGGCTTTGATGCTGTCCGGCTGATCGCTTCGGCCTCTCCTGCGTCCTTGCAAGGCTCAGCGAAAGCGATCCAGATCGCGACCTCTCCGGATGATGCGGACCCCTGGATCGCTTCGGCTCCGCCCCGCGATGACCGCGCGGCGTGACCCCCCGGCCCGCCTCGCTAATCCAGCGACAGGTAGCGCAACCTCTGCTTCTCGACTTCCGAAAACGCCTGCTGCCGTTGGGGTTCGTCGTCGTAGGGAGCATTCCTGAGTTCGCGGAGAAGAAACAGCACCGCCAGCAGGCCGATGCCGGCCGCTCCCCAGAGCACAAGCGACACGCCGGTCATCGCCCCCACCCATTTGTTGGCTATTCGTTAACCAAAGCTACTCACGGCGATGGGCGGAATGCAAGTGGCGCGTCGTCCCGCAACGGCCGGCATCACCGCAAGGCCATCAGGCTGATCTTGGCGGCCATCACCCGGCACCCGGCGGGGGAGAAGGCGCCTTCGTGGCCGAAGCCCGG
Source organism: Methylorubrum podarium (assembly GCF_022179745.1). Taxonomy (GTDB): domain Bacteria; phylum Pseudomonadota; class Alphaproteobacteria; order Rhizobiales; family Beijerinckiaceae; genus Methylobacterium; species Methylobacterium podarium. The sequence goes on along the minus strand of NZ_BPRD01000340.1, from coordinate 10,196 downwards.
GACGCTGACGGTCTCGCCGTTCTCGGCGAAGGCGCGCCAGCCCAGCATCGGGTCGAGGGCCGGGCCGACCGGGATGCTCTCGCTGCGCACGATCAGCACAGGCCCGGAATGCGGGCGCGGCTCGTAGGCCAGGGCGAGCGCGTCGAGATCGTCGGTCAGCTGCCAGAACGCCTCCTCCGGATTGGGGGATGCGAGTCCGGCGCGTTGCAGGATGCGTCGCACCCGGCGCCAAGTCTGGCTCGAGCGCAGCCGGAGATGCGCCCGCGAGACGAGGTAGCCAGCGCCCTCACGGCGCAGGTGGCGGAGGAGCGCGGCGAGCCGCCCGCGCCGGTAGGCGGACACGGCCCGGCCCCGCTCGCGCGGTGGGAGGCGCCGGAAATAGCCGGGCTCCCAGCAATCGATCAGGACGACGAGGGCGACGTCGCGGCCCGCCTCCGCGAATTGTCGGGCGATCTCGAAGGCGAGGACGCCGGAGCGGCAGAACCCGACGAGGCGGATCAGCCCGCGCGGCTGCGCGGCCTCGATGGCGTCGCGGTAGGCGCTCGCGAGGCGCTCCAGCGTCTCCTCGTGCGGCGGAAGCCGGCTCTCCAGTTGCAGCGTCGCGAAGGGCTGGTCCGCGCCCAGGGCGTCGGCCAGGGGCCGGTAGAGCTCCTGGTCGGCCGCGGCGTGATGGATCGCGGTGAAGCCGGGCCGTTCCGCGGCCTTCGCCTCCTGGAGCGAGCGGTGCCGCACGCCCGCCGTCGCCTCGCCGGCGAGCAGGGCGCAGAGGCGGGCGACCGTGCCCGCCTCGAAGAAGGACCAGAGCGGAACGGAACGGCCCGTCTCCGCCTCGATCCGGGCGACGACGCGGGCCGCCAGCAGCGAGTGGCCGCCGGAGGCGAAGAAATCGTCGTCGTCGGAGAGGTCCGGGCGGTCCAGCATCTCGCGCCAGATCGCCCGTATCCCGGGCAGGAGGTCGGCGGACCCGGCGCCCGTTTCCGGACCCTCTTCGGTTCGGCGTTGAACGGAGGGCGCGGCCTCCGCGGGCCGATCCGGAGAGGCACTCTCGGAGACTTCCCTCGCCCCGCACCCCGAGGCCCCGCTCGCGAAGGGGGCCGGATCCGGCAGGCGTGCCCCGACCGCCGCGCAGGCCGCGCGCTCGAAATCCGCGAGCAGGCCGGCCACGGTCCGCGCCTCGTAGAGGCCGGCATCGTACTCGCAGATCAGGCGCCAGCCCGCCTCGGACGGCGCAAGCTCGAGATCGAGATCGAAGAAGCTGCCGCTCGCGGCAAAGTCGAGATCGACGAGGCGGATCGGGGCGATCCCCTCGGCCGTGGGCCGGGGCGCGCCGGGGGCCGGGCGCAGCCGGATGTTGACCGAGATCAGCGGCGGCCGCAGCCCGTCGCGACTGGGCGCCAGAGCCTGCACTACCCGGTCGAACGGGGCGAGCGCGTGGTCGCAGGCTTCGAGGATCGTCCGCCGCGTCGCCGCGAGCCGCTCGGCGAAGCTCTGCCCCGGCCCGAGAACGGCCCGGAGGACCAGCGTGTTGACGAAGCTGCCGACGACCCCTTCCAGCTCGATCTCGTCGCGTCCGAGCACCTGCGTGCCGATGGCGACGTCGCCGCGCCCGGTGCGGGCGCTCAGGAGCCCGAACAGGATCGTGCAGGCGAGGACGAAGGGCGTGGCGCCGTGCTCCCGCGCATAGGCCTCCAGGCGCGTCCCGAGCGCGGCGGGAAGCAGGCGGGTCTCGGCGGCGAAGCGGCGCTCGCGGCCGGGGCGGCGCGGATGGTCCGGCGGCAGTTCGAACGGCGTGAGGTCGCGCAGCGACCGCGCCCAGAAAGCGAGGTCGCGCTCCGCTGCCGCGGCGGTGGCCGGCGCGGTCTCCCACTCGGCGAAGTCGGCGTAGTGCAGGGCCGGCGGCGCCGGAGCCGGGGCCTGCCCGCGGATCAGCGCGCCGTAGATCGCGACGAATTCCCGTGCCAGCACCACCATCGACCAGCCGTCGCAGACGCTGTGATGGGCGGTGACGAGCAGAAGCGAATCGCCGCGCCCGAGCCGCAGCAGCGTCAGCCGCAGGAGCGGCGCGCGCGCCAGGTCGAACGGCTTCCCGGCCTCCGAATCGGCGATGGTCTGCGCCTCGCCCAGGCGGTCGCCGGGCAGGCCCGAGAGGTCGATCTCGGAGAAGGGCAGCGCGACCGTCGCGGCGATCCGTTGCACCGGCCGCCCGCCCTCCCCGACGATCGAGGTGCGCAGGGCTTCGTGCCGGTCGAGAAGGATGCGGAAGCTGCGGACGAGGATCTCGGCATCGAGCCGCCCGGCGATGCGCCAGCGGGCGGCGACGTGCAGGCTCGGGTCGCCCGGCCGCAACTGGTCGAGGAGCCAGAACCGGGTCTGGCTGTGGGAGCAGCGGGCGGTGAAGGCCTCGCCGCCATGGGCCTCGCCCGCCATCGCGGGCGTCTCCTGGGTGAAATGCCGCATTCCGTCCGCCCTCACGCCTGACCCACCGCGGCGCGCTCGGCATCCGCGGGCCGGGGGCGCCGGATCGGCGCGATCGGTGCGCGCGGGGCATCCGGCGATTCCCCGCCCTCCCCGAGGCGTCCGCGGAGCAGGGCCGCGATCCGGGCGATGGTGCGCTCCTGGAACAGGTCGCCCGCCCCGACCGGAAGGTTCTCCCGCCGGGCCCGCGCGACGATGCGGAACACGCTGAGCGAATCCGCCCCCAGGCCGATCAGGTCGTCGTCCCGCGCGACCGCGGCGAGGCCCAGCACCTCCTGCCAGATCGCCGTCAGCTTGGCCTCGACGCCGTCCTCCGTCATCCGGACTGGCTCCGGCGCGGGCTTGAGGGCAAGCGGTGCCGCCGCGGCCGGCTCCGCGGCCGGATCGGCCGCCAAGCCGTGAGGGCGCGCCTCCGGGGCGGGCAGTGCTCTGCGGTCGATCTTGCCGCTCGCCGTCAGCGGCAGTTCCGACAGGCGGACCCATTGCGAGGGGATCATGTAGTCCGGAAGCTCGCGGGCGAGCACGGCGCGCAGGTTTCGCAGGGTCGGGGCCGCCTCGCCCTCCGGCCGCACGAAGTAGCAGACGAGGCGATCCTCGCCCGACGCGTCGGGCCGCAGCACCACGACTGCGTGCAGCCCGGCCTGGCGCAGCAGCACCGCCTCGATCTCGCCCGGCTCGATCCGGTAGCCGCGCAGCTTGATCTGGTGGTCGGCCCGTCCCAGGATCTCGACCCGCCCGTCCGGCCGGAAGCGGGCACGGTCGCCGGTCCGGTAGAGCCGCGCTCCGGCGCATTCCGGCAGGGGGCTCGCGATGAAGCTGCGCTGCGTCAGGTCCGGCCGGCCGAGATAGCCGCGGGCGAGCCCGGCGCCGCCGATCAGCAACTCGCCGGTGACGCCGACCGGCACCGGCCCGCCCTGCCCGTCGAGGATGTAGAGGCTGGTGTTGTCGATCGGCCGCCCGACCGTGACCGTCCCCTCGCCCGGATCGATCCGCGCGGCCGACGACCAGATCGTCGTCTCCGTCGGCCCGTAGAGGTTCCACAACTCGCCGCCGCCCTCGGTGAGGCGCCGGGCGAGATCGAGGGGCAGGGCCTCGCCGCCGCACAGCATCTTGAAGCCCGGCCGGGAGCGGAAGCCCGCCTCCAGCAGGAGCCGCCACGTCATCGGCGTCGCCTGGAGCACGGTGGCCGCGCTCCGTTCGAGCCGGTCGAGGAGGGCGTGGCCGTCGCGCGCCTCCTCGGCGGAGGCGAGCACGATCTCGGCGCCGCGGATCAGCGGCAGCAGCAATTCGAGGCCGGCGATGTCGAAGGTCACCGTCGTCACCGCCAGGAGGCGGTCGTCGCGGCCGAGCCCCGGCGTCCGCGCCATCGCGAACAGCAGGTTCGAGAGCCCGCGATGGAGCACCTCGACGCCCTTCGGCGCGCCGGTCGTGCTCGACGTGTAGATCAGGTAGGCGCCCCGGTCCGCCGGAACCCGCGGGAAGCGGGCCGGCGCCGGCCCGTCGAGCCGGTCGACCTCGATCACCCGCGGGCCGCCCTCCGGCAGGAGCGGGCGGTCGGCCGCGAGGGTGAGCATCGCGCCGATCCCGGCATCGGCGACGATCCCCGCGCGGCGGGCGGACGGCATGGCCGGGTCGAGGGGGACGTAGGGAATGCCGGCGCGGAGGGCGCCGAGCATCGCCGCGACGAGGCCGGGCGAGCGGCGCATGAGGAGGCCGACGCGGGCGCCCTCGGGCAGTGCGCCGCGCTGCAGGGACGCGGCGACGCGGTCGGCCCAGCGGTCGAGGGCGCCGTAAGAAAGGGTCTCGTCGCCGAAGCGGATCGCGATCCGGTCCGGGTGGCGCCGGGCGTGAAGCCGAAAGGCGCGCATCGCTCCGACTTCGAGCAGATGCGCCTTCTCTGTGGCGTTCCACTCGACCAGCATGGTCCGCCGCTCGGCTGCATCGAGCAGCGGAACGCGTCCGACCGGCTGCGCGGGATCCTGGGCGGGATCTTGGGCGAGATGCCAGAGCAGGGTGATGTAGTGCCCGATCCAGCGCTCGATCGTGGCGGGCTCGAACAGGGCGCGGTTGTAGGTGGCGTCGAGGGTCAGGCCGTCCGCCGTCTCGCTGAGGCTGAACGTCAGCTCGAAGGTCGAGAAGCGCTTCGGGGCCAGCGCGAGGTTGCCGTTCAGGCCCGCCCCGAAATCGAGCCCGTCCGTGAAGCGCTGGAGGTTGAACTGCACCTGCGCCAGCGGCGGGCGGGCGGGATCGTGCGGCCGGTCGAGGTGGCGCAGCAGACGCCCGAGGGTGCAGTCGGCCTGGACGGCGGCCTCCGCCAGGGCGGCGCCGGTGCGGGCGAGATGGGCGGCGAAGGGCTCGTCCGGGTCGAGCCGGGCCCGCAGCGGCAGCAGGTCGGCATGGTGCCCGACGAGGCCGGGTTCGCCGAGGCGCGGCTGCCCGGCCACCGGCACGCCGACGACGAGGTCGTCCTGCCCCGAGAGGCGCGCGAGCAGCACCTGGAAGGCGGCGAGGAGCGTGGCGGTCAGCGTCTGCCCCTGCCGGGATGCGAGCCCCTTCAGGGCGGCGACGAGCGGCGGCGGCAGGACGGCGCTGCGCGTGTCGCCGGCGAAGCCGCGCAGCTTCGGCCGCGGATGGTCGGCCGGCAGGTCGAGCGGGTCGGGCAGGCGCGCGAAGACGTCGGACCAGTAGGCCAGGGCCCGACCCGCCTCCGACGGCGCGCGGCCCTCCGCCCGCGGGGCCGGCGCCAGCCGCTCCGGACCGGCGCGGTAGGCGCTCGCGATCTCCTCGGCCAGGACCGCGAAGGACCAGCCGTCGCAGGCGATGTGGTGGGCCGAGAGGATCAGGACGTGCCGCCGCTCGCCGAGGCGGACGAAGTCGGCCCGCGCCACCGGACCGGCGACGGGGTCGAACGACAGGCCCGCCAGCGCGTGGAGCTGCGCGCAGAGCGCGGCCTCCGGCTCGGCCTCGCGCGAGAGGTCGGCCCGGTGCACCGGCACGAACCCAGCGGGATCGACCCGCACCGTCTCGCCGCTCGGGGAGAAGCGGCTGCGCAGGGCGCCGTGGCGAGCGATCACCGACCGCACCGCGGACAGGAAGCGACCGGCGTCGAGAGGCCCGTCGAGCCGCAGGGTGACGATCTCGGTCATCGCGGCGTTGGCGTCCGCGCCGAACTGCGCGGCGAGCCAGATCTCCGCCTCGCCGTCGGTGAGGGGCCGCGGCGCCCCGAGATCGGCCGCCGGCAGGGCCGGAGACGGCCGCGGCTCGGCCCGCGGCGCCCGCTCGGCCGCGAAGGTCCGCGTGAGCGTCCGGAGCTGCTCCTCCACGACCCGGCACACGGCGTCGAGCTGATGCCGGAAGACCTCCTGCAACTCCTCCGGCGTCAGCGTCGCCGGCGGAACGGATTGCCGCCCCTCCCCGGCCGCACCGGGTGGAGCGCTTCGGATCGCCGTCGACTGGAAGACAGCCTCGCCGTCGATGCAGGACATCCCGAATCCTCGTCTGGCCGTGCGGCGCGTCGGCGAGGGCCGGGGCGGATGCACGATCCGCCGGGCATCCCCCACAGGACTCCCGCCGCACCGCCGGGCTCGAACCGGGCGCTCTACGCGATCGGGCGTCCGATGAGGCACACCTGCCTTCGAGCGACGAGCAGGAGAGTCATCGCGTCGCCGGGAGTGCGAGGGCCGGTCTTGCGGCCGGTTTCCCTCAAGCTCCCGACAGACGATGTCGCGACCATATCAGCGGGACGATGCCGATCATCTGCCTCCTTGGGAGTAGTGCTTCTCCCCTAACCTTGGTCGCTCCGCGTCGGGACACGGCCGCGCGCCGCGGGGCGAGGGTCTAGAGGGCGGGGTTCGGCCGCGACTCCGACGAGGCGGTGCCGGAGAGGCGTGCCTCGAGCCGCGCGATCGCCGCGCTCACCAGCGCCTTCGAGGCGTGCAGCGTGCCGAGCTCGACCGAGGACATGGCCAGCATCACCGGCAGGAGGTTGGCGGTCGGCCGGCCGTCGTCGAGGAACAGGCGCAGGTCGTCGTCGGGCTTGAGGCCGACGCTGCCGGCGATCCGCGCGGCGTAGTTGCGGATGCGGGTCTCGTCGTTGGAGCAGACCGGGGCCGGCAGGGAGAGATCCAGCAGGCTGCCCTTCGGCAGCGAGGCCGCGATCGATGGCAAGGCCGCCGCTTCCGCCGCCAGCCGGTCGGGCGCGAGCAGGGCGGCGGGGTTGGCCGCGCCGGAGGAGACGGACGAGCGGAACACGGAAGCCGGCGGTGCGGACGTGGCCGCCGCCATATGCGCGACCTTCGGCGTCGCCGCGGCCTCCCGCGTCGTCGTCCCGGTGATGCCGGTCGCGATGTCGGCGGCCGGCTTCGGGACCGACACGGCCGGTCTCGCCACAGCCGGTCTCGCCACGGCACGGGATGCGCGGCCGGGATGCCCGGCGAGCCGCGCCCGGGCCGACCAGGGTTGCACCCGCAAGCCCCCCGCGGCGGAGGGCGCCGCCCGTGCCACCCCGCCCCGTCCGTGCCGCGCGAGGAAGCGGGCGCGCAGCGTGCCGCCGATGCCCTGCGGTGCGACCGTCTTCGAGACCGCACCCGTCGCCCGCCGTGCCGAACGCGCCGCCGGAGCTACGACCGGGCGGGGCAGGCCGCACTCCGCGGGCGCCCAGCGGCGGACGATGGCGAGCGCCGAGCGCCGTCCGAAATCGCGCTGGTAGCGGCGAAGGAGCTGCGCCGCCGCATCCGCTCCGTCCGCCGCGGTGGCGAAGCCCGTATGCCCCTCCGCGTCGCCGCCGAGTTCGCCGCTCCAGCCCGCCTGCTTGATGCACCAGTAATTGTTGAGCCGCACGCAGCGGGCGACGAAGCCCGGCTCGGTCGCCGCGTGGCGGACGACGAAGGCGAGCGATCCCGGCGCGAGGTTCTCGCTGGCCTGGTCCCGCCAGTTGGAGACGGCCCGCGCCACCTGGCTGAAGCTCGGCGCGGGCGCGGGTTCCGCCGCCGCCCCGCGGGGAAGGGCCGGCAGGCGCGCCCGCGCGGCGTCGATCGCGGGCTCGATCCGCGGCGCCAGGATCGTCAGGGCGAGGAGCGTTTCGAGGAGCACGCCGGTCTTCCCTCACGCGGTGTCAGCTCGGCCGTTCCAGCAAGGAACGGCGCGGGGCGGCGAAGGGTTCGGCGGGGCTCGCCGAAACCCGTCAATCGTCGTCCATCTCCGCCGCGAGCTGGCGCGGGCGCACGAAGCGGGTGAGGCGCCCGCCGCCCTCGGCGATGGCCTCCCAGCCGTCCGCGTCGAACTCCAGCACGGCGAGCGCCGCGGTCGGAAACTTTTCACGCAGATCGTTCCGCAACTCCTTCGGCCCCTCCCCGACGAGCCGCAGGGCGAGATCGCCGAGGCCGGGATTGTGGCCGATCACGAGCAGGCTCGTCGCCTCCGCCGGGGCGGAGCGGATCGCGTCGAGGATGCGCCCGGCCGGCGCCTCGTAGATCGAAGGCACCGTCTCCACCGACGTCTCGGGCAGCTCTCCCCGCACCAGTTCCCAGGTCTCCTGCGTGCGCCGGGCCGGCGAGACCATGGCATGGTCGGGCGTCAGCGACTCGCGGGCGATGTAGGCGCCCATCAGCGGCGCGGCCTCGCGCCCGCGCGGATTGAGCGGCCGGTCGATGTCGCCCACGCCCTGCGGGTAGGCGGATTTGGCGTGGCGCAGGAGGAGCAGGCGGCGCATCATTGAAACCCGACCACGGCATGGGGAACGTAAGCGGCTTCGAGCCGCGCGATCTCGTCCTGCGTCAGCGCGAGGTCGAGGGCGGCGACGGCGTCGTCGAGATGCTGCGGCTTCGAGGCGCCGATGATCGGGGCGGCCACGCCCGGCTTCTGGACGACCCAGGCGAGCGCCACCTGCGCCCGCGGCACGCCGCGGTTCCGCGCCACCTCGGCCACCGCCTCGACCACCTGCCGGTCGGCCTCGACCGTGGCGTCGTAGAGCCGCTTTCCGACGAGATCGCTCTCCTGCCGGGCGCTGCCGGCGTCGAAGTCGCGGGTCAGCCGGCCGCGGGCGAGCGGGCTCCAGGGCAGCAGTGGGATGCCCTGGTCGGCGCAGAGCGGGATCATCTCCCGCTCCTCCTCGCGGTGGAGCAGGTTGAGGTGGTTCTGCATCGTGGAAAACCGCGTCCAGCCGTTGCGGTCGGCGGTGTAGAGCGCCTTGGCGAATTGCCACGCGAACATGGAGGAGGCGCCGATATAGCGGGCCTTGCCGGCCTTCACGACGTCGTGGAGCGCCTCCAGGGTCACCTCGATCGGCGTGGCGTAGTCCCAGCGGTGGATCTGGTAGAGATCGACGTAGTCGGTGCCCAGCCGCTTGAGCGAGGCGTCGATCGCGGAAAAGATCGCCTTGCGCGAGAGGCCGCCGGCATTGGGCTGCTCGCTGAGCGGATAGTAGACCTTGGTGGCGAGCACGATGGCATCGCGGTCGGCGTAGTCCTTCAGCGCACGGCCGACGATCTCCTCCGACGTGCCGTCGGAATAGTAGTTGGCGGTGTCGAAGAAGTTGATCCCGAGATCGAGCGCCCGCTTGATCAGCGGCCGGCTCTCCTCCTCCCGCATGGTCCACGGATGCGGCCCCCGCTCCGGCACGCCGTAGGTCATGCAGCCGAGGCAGAGCGGCGAGATGTCGAGGCCGGTGCGGCCGAGTTTCTTCGTCTTCATGGCAGAGCATCACGCGGGTGGGCGACGCGCCCTTACATGGGGCGGCGGCCCGGATCGTCACCGCAGGATCGGGCGCATCGCGATGACGGGCGTCGAAGACCCTATGACGACACCGTGACGGACACCACGCTTGCAAAAAGATTGTGCGCAACTCATGAAGAGGGGCGTCCTGCCCGGCGCGATTCTCGAGCGAGAGAGTGTCCCATGATCCCGCTTCGCATGCTCCTCGGTTGCACCGCCGCGATCGGCGGTCTTCTCGGCCCGGCCGCGGCCGAGGAGGCCGATCCCGCCGCCATCGTCGCCGGGCTGTTCGCCGCCGGCGGCAACCATACCGGCGTGCGCGCCAGCGGCGCCAAGGGCGTCTGCCTCAAGGGGGAGTTCACCCCCGCTGCCGGTGCCGCCGCCCTCTCCAAGGCGCCCCATTTCCAGAAGGCGGTGCCGGTGACGGCCCGCTTCTCCATGGGCGGCAGCAACCCGAAGGTCTCGGACAAGGCCAAGCCCGTCACCCGCGGCTTCGCCATGCGGATGAGCGACCCGTCCGGCGACATGGTCTTCGTGGTGATCTCCGCGCCGGTCTTCTCGACGCGCACGCCGGAGCAGCTTCTGGCCGCCCTCCAGGCCCGCGCGCCGGGGCCGGACGGCAAGCCGGATGCCGAGAAGATCAAGGCCTTCGCGGCGGCGAACCCGGAGGCGACGCGACAGGCGGCTTGGCTCAATGCCCGGCCGGTGCCGGCGAGCTTCGCGGGCGTCGATTACTGGGGCGTCCACGCCTACACGCTCACGAACGCGAAGGGCGAGGCGACGACGGCGCGGCTGAAATTCGTGTCCGCCGACAAGGCCGGTCTCAGCGACGACGAGCTGAAGGCCAAGCCCGACAGCTTCTACGCCGACGAGCTGAAGGAGCGCCTGGGCCGCGGGCCGGCCCGCTTCGACCTCGTCGCGATCCTGGCCGAGCCGGGCGACCCGACGGGCGATTCGACCGCCCAGTGGCCGGAGGAGCAGCGGAAGACCGAGGCGCTCGGCACGCTCGC
>NZ_BPRD01000339.1 GCF_022179745.1 Methylorubrum podarium | reverse complement strand
CGGATCTCGACGCCGCCGAACAGGTAGGCCTTGGAGCGGGCCATCTTGAACAGGCGGCGCGGATCGAACTTGAGCGAGCCGAAGATCTGCGCATCGGGATGGAAGCGCACCCGCGTGCCGCGCCGGTTCTGCACCCGGCCGACCGTCTCGAGGCTTCCCTGCGCGTGGCCGCGGGAAAAGGTCTGGCGGTAGAGGGTCTGGTTGCGGGCGACCTCCACCTCCAGCACGTCCGAGAGCGCGTTGACGACGGAGATGCCGACGCCGTGCAGGCCGCCGGAGGTCTCGTAGACCTTCGAATCGAACTTACCGCCCGCGTGCAGCGTGGTCATGATGACCTCGAGCGCCGACTTGCCCGGAAATTTCGGGTGCGGATCGACCGGGATGCCGCGGCCGTTGTCGGTGACGACGAGGGCGCCCGTCTCCTCCAGCTCCACCTCGATGAAGCTCGCGTGGCCCGCGACCGCCTCGTCCATGGAATTGTCGATCACCTCGGCGAAGAGGTGGTGCAGCGCCCGCTCGTCGGTGCCGCCGATATACATGCCGGGCCGGCGCCGCACCGGCTCCAGCCCCTCCAGCACCTCGATCGTCGAGGCGTCGTAACCCGCTTCCGCCGTCTCCGGCGCGGGCGCCGGCTGCGGTGCCACGGCGGTGAGACGGCGGCGGCGCTCGGCCTCCGCGGCGGGAGGCTTGCTTCCTGGTCCGAACAGGTCGCGTGCCGGATCGCTCACGCGACGGCTCCTCGAATCGGGTCGGAGACGGGCTGCATGGCTCTTCATACCCTCGTTGTAGCGGAACAAAAAGGAAACAAAAAGCCTCCCGTCCGCTTCCGCCGGTCGCATTATCACGGCGACCGGGGTTGTTCGAAGTCCGACCGCTGCGGCGCGGCCGAAGCGCTGTCATCACAGTGATGCGGGCGGATGGTTAAGAGTGCCTCACGAAGCCCGCCAGCGGGTGGCGATCCTGTGGCCGAAACGGGGCAGCGAACCGTCAAGCCGCGGGGGCGCAGACCGACGCCGGGAACAGAGGATGGTTTCCGGACGTTAATTCAGCAAGGTCAGCTTGACCGTTAGGGAGCCACGCCGATGACCCCCGCCGCCGCCCAAGCGCGTCACATCTCCCTCACGCGCCTGGAACAGGCCGCGGGCCAAGCGTTCGGCTATGCCGACGAGGCCGAGCCGGTGGTCTCCCGTCCGGCAATTCTGCTCTCGTCGTCGAGCTTCGCCATCGCCACCGTCGCGACGGCCCTGGCGGCCACCATCACCTATCTCGTCTGACCGGCCTTTCCCGCGGAGCCGCCCTCACGCCGCCACGGGCAGGGCGCAGAGGCGGATGTCCCGCGCCAGCGCATCGACCCGTGCCGGGTCCGAATCCCAGGCGAACATGAAGCGCGATGCCCCGCCGATGAAGCCGTAGAACTGCCAGCCGCGAGCGCGCAGCCCCTCCTGGACCGGCACCGGCAGGTTCAGGAAGACGCCGTTGGCCTCCACCGGGGCCGCGAGCGAGATGCCCGGCACGTCGGCGATCGCCCGCACGAGGCGCCGGGCGCAGTCGTTGGCGTGGCGGGCGTTGTCGAGCCACGCGCCGCTCTCCAGCATTCCGACCCAGGGGGCCGCGAGGAAGCGCATCTTAGAGGCGAGCTGCCCCGCCTGCTTGCAGCGATAGTCGAAATCCAGCGCGAGCCGGCGGTCGAAGAAGATCACCGCCTCGCCGACCGCCATCCCGTTCTTGGTGCCGCCGAAGCAGAGCACGTCGACGCCGGCCTTCCAGGTCAGCGCGGCCGGGCTCGCATCGAGGGAGGCGCAAGCATTGGCGAAGCGGGCTCCGTCCATGTGCAGGCGCAGGCCCGAGGCGCGGCAGACGGCGGCGATCGCGGCGACCTCGTCGAGGGTGTAGACGCGCCCGGTCTCGGTCGCTTGCGTCAACGTCACCGCCCGCGGCTTGGGGAAGTGGATGTCGCTGCGCTTGCCCGCGATCGTCCGCACAATCTCCGGGGTGAGCTTCCCGTCCGCGGTCGCGGCGGTGAGCAGCTTCGAGCCGTTGGAGAAGAATTCCGGCGCGCCGCACTCGTCGGTCTCGATATGCGCCGAGTCGGCGCAGATCACGCTGTGGTAGGACTGGCAGAGCGAGGCGAGCGCCAGCGAGTTGGCCGCCGTACCGTTGAAGACGAAGAAGACCTCGCAATCGGTCTCGAACAGACGGCGGAACCCGTCGGCGGCGGCCTGCGTCCAGGTATCGGCGCCGTAGGCGGGGGCGTGGCCGGCATTGGCCGCCTGCATCGCGTCGAGCGCCTCCGGGCAGATCCCGGCATAGTTGTCGCTGGCGAATTGCTGCTCGGCCACGGCTGGCTCCCGCTCGGTCCCGTCGAATGCGAAAGGCCGGACGGTGGGGAACCCGCCCGGCCTCACGATGACATTGTCTCCCGGCCGCTCGATCTTCACACCCCGCCCGCCGGTCCGGCAGGCGCGCCGCGTCAGGCGGCGGCGAGCGCCATCGACATCGATTCCTTCTTCATCAGCTCGCGATAGAAGCCGTCGAGATGCGTGAGCTTCTCCGGCGAGCCGTCCTGGACGATCTTACCGCCCTCCAGCACGACGATCCGGTCGAAATCCTTCAGCGTCGAGAGGCGGTGGGCGATGGCGATCACCGTGCGGC
>NZ_BPRD01000338.1 GCF_022179745.1 Methylorubrum podarium | reverse complement strand
TGGATCAGGTTGATCGCGAGCAGGGTCACGAAGGAGATCGCCAGCATGATCACGGCGATGGCGCTGGCCCCCGCGTAATCGAATTCCGAGAGCTTGATGACGATCAGCAGCGGCGCGATCTCGGAGACGTAGGGCAGGTTGCCGGCGATGAAGATGATCGAGCCGTACTCGCCGACGCCCCGGGCGAAGGCGAGGGCGAAGCCGGTCAGCACCGCCGGGATCAGCGGCGGAAGCACCACCCGCACGAGAGTGGTGATCCGCGACGCGCCGAGGATGGCGGAGGCTTCCTCCACCTCCTTGTCGATCTCGGCGATCAGCGGCTGCACCGTGCGCACTGCGAAGGGCAGGCCGATGAAGACCATGGCGATGAAGATGCCGACCGGCGTGTAGGCCGCCTCGATGCCGACCTTGGCGAGCTGCGCGCCGACGAGCCCGTTGGGGGCGTAGAGCGAGGCGAGCGCGATGCCCGCCACCGCCGTCGGCAGGGCGAAGGGGAGATCGACCACGGCGTCGGCGAGCTTGCGGCCGGGGAAGTCGTAGCGGGTCAGCACCCAGGCGACGATGCCGCCGAACACCGAGGCCGTGAGCGCGGCCAGCAGCGACACGCCGAAGCTCACCCGCAGCGCGCTGGCCACCCGCGGGTCGGTCGCGACGTCCCAGATCCCGGACAGGCCGAGACCGGACGCCTTCACCACGAGGGCGGCGAGCGGCAGCAGCACGATCACGCCGAGGCAGGTCAGCGTGTAGCCGAACGTGATCCCGAAGCCCGGGATCACGCTGCGTTGGCGGAAATGCCGCCGGGGTTTGACGGGCTCGACCACGCGGTCAGCGCCCGGCGCGGCTCAGTTGGTCGAACAGGCCGCCATTGTCGAAGTTCGCCTTCTGGATGGTGTCCCAGGAGCCCTGGAGATCCTCGATCTTGAACAGCTTGATCTCGGGCAGTTGTGCAAGATCCTCGGGCTTGGCCGCCTCGCGCTTGATCGGGCGGTAATGGTGCTTGGCGAAGATCGCCTGCGCCTTGTCGCTGTAGAGAAACTGGAGATAGGCCTCGGCCTGCTTGCGGGTGCCTCGTCTGTCGACGTTGGCATCGACGAGCGCGACCGGCGGTTCGGCGTAGATTGAGGTCGGCGGCACGACGATGTCGAACTTGTCCTTGCCGAACTCCTCCAGCACGAGGAAGGCCTCGTTCTCCCAGGTCGGCAGCACGTCGCCGAGGCCGCGCTGGGCGAAGGTGACGGTCGAGCCGCGGGCGCCGGTGTCGAGCACGGGCACGTTCTTGTAGAGCTGGCCGACGAAGGCGTTGGCCTTCTCCTTGTTCTTGCCGTCCCGCTCGTAGGCGTAGCCCCAGGCGGCGAGGAAGTTCCAGCGCCCGCCGGCCGACGTCTTCGGGTTCGGGGTAATGACCTTCACGTCGGGCTTCGCCAGATCGTCCCAATCCTTCACCCCCTTGGGGTTGCCCTTGCGGACGAGGAAGACGACGGTCGAGGTGTAGGGCAGGCCCTCGTTCGGGAGCTTGGTGCGCCAGTCCGCTGGAATCTTCTTCGAGAGATTGGCGATGGCGTCGATATCGGAGGGGATGCCGAGGGTTACGACATCGGCGGGGATGCCGTCGATGACCGTGCGGGCCTGCGCGCCCGAGCCGCCATGGGCGGCGCGCACGGTGACCGTCTCGCCGGTTTTGGCCTTCCACTCCTCGGTGAAGGCCGCGTTGATCTCGCGGTAGAGTTCGCGCGTCGGGTCGTAGGAGACGTTGAGGATTTCGGTCTGCGCCATGGCGCCGCCGAGGGACGCGACGTATGCGGCCATGGCGATCCCGAGGAGGGCCGCCCGCCGATGCGGCGTTGCACCGAGCCTGATCGGATATCCGTCGAACACGTCGTCTCGCCTCCGCGTCGCGGGGTTTCGCCCGCCCGTGACGAGGAAGTGTTCGTTTTAAAGAACGATGTCAAGCTGCGTCACAGAATTGATCCGCCGATCAACGCTCCTGAGTGCCCCATTTCGGTAGTGGCTGCACAACAATATTCTACGGCCTGGAGAACTTTAGGGAAGGAACATCCAATTTCGTTCTGTTCTATCGAAAGAACGTTTTTCGGTGATTGCATCCTGCTGCGTCAGGCCGAGACCCATTCGACCGCCAGCCAGACGCCGCGGGCGACGATGAACCACCATGTCACGGTGACGACCAAGGCGGCGAGCAGGCCGAGGGTGGCGAAGTGGCCCTGGAGCGGGCGCAGGAGCGTTTCGAACGTTCGCTTCATCGAAGGACTTCTCTTCGTCTCGAGGCCGGTTCGACCCCCAGGGGGCGCTCGACTTGCCGTTCCGGTGATGATGCGTGCCATCGCGGAACATCGGGCGTCTCATCGGGCCGTCTCGGCCCGAGCGTGGCAAAGGACGAGCCAGGGTTGCAGCCGTTCCCACCCGCGCGAGCAAACGCTCCGAGGCGAGACGCGGACTCGAGGCGCCGGATTTGCAAGGATGCGGGCGACCGTCCCGTTTTCGGACGATCCGATCTTCCCTCGCGAAAGCCTTTTTCAATGTCGCCGACCCACTGCGCCGAGACCGCTTCGAACCGCGACCCGCAGCCGATCCTGTTCGGCCTGCTCGCCGACGGCTCCGACGAGGCGCGCTTCGCCTGCCTCCGCGCGGCGGCTTTCGGAGGCGGCCCGGTCTCACCGGAATTGTCCCGCTTCTCGCCGTCCGACGATTGGTACGGCCGCTGGTCGGTACGGCCCCTGCACGGGACCCTGACGCCGCGCGCGAAGCGCGTGGAAAGCGGCGTCTGCCCGGAGGACATCGTGGTTCTCGGGCCACGTCACCAGGCCAGGCGCTCCTGAGACAGTCGCGCGGCGGCGTATCCAGGAGCCGATCGGTCGCGCTATGCCTGGTGGGCGGCCTCGCTTAAGCTCCGTCCATGGACAACCGAGAGCTTCGTGAATCGCGCGCCGCCCTCATCCTGATGGCCGTTGCGGTGCTCGCCGTGCTGCTGTTCGGCGCCGTGACGCTGATCGTGCAGGCGGCGGGATGATCCGGCTCTACTCAGCAAGCGATCGGAGCTGCCGGTCGAGCGCTTCCAGGGCCCGGGCCTGATCCGGCTCGGGCTCGGGGCCGCTGACATAGGCGAGCGTCACCCGCGCGATGCGCAGGGCCGTCGCGAGATCGCGACCCTCGCGCTGCGCCTGCTCGATCACCGCGGCGACGTCCGCCATGACCTGGGCGTTTCCCTCGTATCCCCGCATCATCGCTGTCCGGGCCGCGATCCGTGCGGCACCGCTTTTCCTAACATTTCCGGTCCGTTGATGAAACGCGTGGGTTGCCGGCCCCTGTGCACCGGTCGTCCGCGGAGGCATAGTTCCGGCTTCACAAACTGGAGTGCCGGAGCATGGGCAAGGAGCGAGCGGCCGGCCACGCGGTGTTCGACGTGGCCGAGAGCGTGCGCCGTCTGCCCGAGACGGCGGCGACCATGGTGGCCGATCACCGCTTCACCGACGACGAGACGGCCAGCGCCCGCGTCTTCCGGGTCTACCGGCCGACGCCGCCGCACTACCACACGACCTGCGACGAGTATCTCTACGCCCTCTCCGGTCGCTGCCGGATGCAGTTCGGCGACGACCCGCCGGTCGAGGTCGGACCGGGCATGCTGGTGTTCTTCAAGCGCGGCGTGGTGCATTCGGTGCCGGAGATCCTGGAGGAGCCGGTGGTGTTCCTGTCGGTCGATACGCCCCGGCGCGGGCCGCGGGACATCCAGTTCGTGGAAGCCGGAACGGGCACGCCGGACAGCTTCATGCGGCAGTCCGATTGAGGCTCAGAGCACGTCGCTGCCGGCCGAAGCCGTGGGGCGTGCCGTGCCCGCCGCTTCGGCGGCGCTCTGGAACAGGCGCTCGCTCGTCAGCTTCAGGAAGTAGAAGCCGAATTCCGGGTTCTGGTAGTAGAGCTGCTTGACCTCGGAATAGGACAGGCAGCGAGCGGTGCCGGCTTCCACGCAGGCGAGCGATCCGGTCCGGCGGTTGCCGGGCGAGAGCATGCCGAGTTCGCCGACGATCTGGCCCGGCCGCACGTCGAGGCCGTGCTCGGCGATGCGGAAGCGCCCGCTCTCGATCAGGTACATCTCCTTGGCCTCGTCGCCCTTGAGGAACAGCACCTCGCCGGCCCGGAAGCGCCGCAAGGTGCCGAAGGGTTTCAGCCAATCGAGGGAGAGGTCGCCGGAGGCGGCCCGCTCGGTCTCGCGCACGAGGCGGACCATTTCGTAGAGGCGCCACGCGTTGAAGGGGATCTGGATCGCCTCGGTAAGCATCACCGGCACGCTGCCGATCAGGAATCCGTAGGTGATGACGGCGCAGCTCGCGCAGAGGGCGACGATGCGCAGCGGGATCATCGTCCCCATCGCCGAGGAGGCGACGGTGAGCGCCGTCCCGAGATAGCCGATCGCCTCGACCCAGTTCATCGCATGTCCCCCCGCTCGCGGCCGGCCTTCGCTCCGGCGGGCGCTTCTGCGCCTGTCACGTCGGCGGTTCGCCCATCCGGGCGGGGGATGCAAGGGGAGAGCGCTCAGGCGCTCGCGCGCAGTTCCGACGCGAGGAACGGCTCGGCGGCGTTGTCGGCAAGGGTGGCGGCAAGGGTGGCGGCGACGCGGTCGGCCGCGCGCAGCCCTTCCTCGTAGGCGCCGCCCGCCGTGCCCCACTGTGCGCGGGAATTCGCTTCGCCCGCGAACCAGATCCGCTCACCGACCGGCTCCTGGAGCGTCGTGCGGGACGCGGCGTGGCCCGGGGGAACCACCGCCCAGGAGCCCCGCGACCAGGGATCGTGGCGCCACGCGGTGACGGCCGGAATCGCGAGGTCGGCCAGGGCGTTGCGGCCGAAATGGTCGGCCAGCACCGCGCGGGCGCGGCGCCGCGCACCGTCGGCCCCGGCCCCGGCGGCATCGAGGGCGCGGGTGAAGGCGGCGTCCAATTCGAAATAGTGGAACGGCGTGCCGTCGATCCGGGTCAGCATCCCCGGCGGCTTGTGGCGCCCGCCGACGACGCTGGCGAGCCGGTCGCGGCCCCGGAACGGGGCGGTGGGCCAGTGCAGGACGACGTGCTCGTAGATGCCGGCCAGGAACCCGTCGATGGCCGCGCGGGCGGGCTGGGGCAGGGGCGGATCGAAGCGGAAGGCCGCCTGCAGCACCGGCACCGGCACGGTGACGATGGCGGCCCGCGCCGCGATTCGCCCGCCATCGGCGAGCTGCGCCCGCACGCCCGGCCCCGACCAGTCGAGGCCGGTCACGGGGCAGCCGAGCCGGATCGGCAGTCCGAGCGCCAGCCGCGCCAGATAGGCGCCGTAGCCGCCCGCGACGAAGAAATTGTCGCCGTATTCCATGCTCGGCCAGTCGTGCAGCGACACCTCGTCGAGCGGCCGCCCCGAGACCAGGGCGTGGACGCGGGCGATGCGCTCGCCCGAGGGGCCGAGATGGCGCGGCAGCGCCTTCGAGGCCGGCCCGTCCTGGGAGCGGGTCGCGGCGTGCGTGATGGCCCGGTCGGCGACGTCGAAGGCGCGGGAGAAGGCGGCCTCCTCGGCGGCCCGCCCCGGCCGACGCCCAATCCAGAGATGCTGCTCCTGTGCCGCGCGGCGCAGCGGCTCGCCGCGGGCTTGGCCCAGGGCAACGAGGGGGTTGATCGGCCCGGCATGCAGCCAGTGCGCGCCGAGATCGATGGCGTGTCCGCGCAGCCGCGTCGTCACCGCCCGACCGCCGACCCGGTCGCGCGCTTCGAGCACCGCGACTGAGAGGCCGCGCTCGATCAGCCGACGGGCCGCGGCGATGCCGGCGGCGCCCGCGCCGATCACGAGCACGTCGGGGGAGGCGGGAAGCGGCGCGAGGCGCGGTGCGACGGTCGGGTGGAAGCGGGCGTGCTCGGGGGAGGAGAGCATGGTGTCGATGCGGATCCGGGAGGGCGGCGGCCCTCATGTCGTCCGCGGACCCGGCCGCGGCAAGCGCCGCGGCCTGCGCCCGGCCGCTCACCGGGCCGGGGCGGCCCCCTTCGGATCGAGCACCTCGACCGTCCCGGACCGGTCGCCGCCCGGCCGCGGGCTGCCGGTCAGGGTGTAGATGCGGCCCTTGTAGGTGACCGCGCCGAAACCGTGGCGGGCGGTGGGAAGCCGCGCCAGGGCGCGCCAGAGATTGGCCGGCAGGTCGAAGGCTTCGACCTCGTCGTAGGTCCTGCGGTTCGATTCGCCGCCGATGACGAGGACCTCGCGCCCGAGCACGGCGGAGGCGACGCCGCTGCGCGCGGTCGGCAACGGCGCCGCCTCGCTCCAGGCGTCGGTCGCCGGGTCGTAGACTTGGTTGGCCGCGAGGTTCTTGCCCGAATCGCCGTCGACCCGGCCGCCGCTGGCGACGATCCGGCCCTCCACCGTCTGCACCGCAAGGTGGTCGCGGGGCGTCGGCAGGTCGGCCGCCTTGCTCCAGGCATTGCCGGCGGGATCGTAGACCTCGTGCGAGCGGACGTTGCCGCGCCCCGACCCGCTGCCGCCGACCACGTGGATCTTCTCGCCGACGAGCGTCGCCCCGCCCGCCGCGCGCGGGGTCGGCATCGGCGCGCGCGCCTCCCACGCATTCGTCTTCGGATCGTAGGCCCAGACCCGGTCGCTCGCCTCCCATCCGTTGACGTAGCCGCCGAACACGTAGATCCGCCCGCCCTTCTCCGCCGCCATGGTGTGATGGACGGGGTAGGGGAAGGGGGCGCCCTTGCTCCACGAATCGGCGGCGAGATCGTAGATCAGCAGGTCGGTCGCGCCGTTGTAGTCGCCGATGACGTAGGCCTTGCCGTCGAGCGCCGCGACCGCGACCTCGGACCGCTCCGCCGGCGCGGAACTGGCGCCCGCCCAGGCCCCGACCTCGTGGGCGCCGGCGGGTGCGGCGGCGAGGAGGATGGCGAAGCAGAGGGCGGGGGAGAGAAACGGGCGTGCCATGCGCGGGGCTCCGGCGGTTCTTCGTCCCAGAGCAACGCGTCAATCGCTCTCAAGAGCCCGCCTTCGTCAGGGGTTTCCCGGACGCGACACTTGCGCAGGCCGGGCGGAGCGGCGAGAACCCGGCCCGGGCGGGTGCAGATCATCGGAAGGATCGAAGGGCACGATGCTCATCAAGGCCGCCGCCGCAGCCCTGCGGCAGGTATTCTCGCCCGCGCTGCGCGGCATCCTGTTCAAGTCGCTGGCGCTCACGGTCGGGCTGCTGGTGGTGCTGTGGTTCGGGCTGACGCGCCTGATCCAGGCGTTCCAGACGAGCCACCACATCTCCGCCGACTACCCGTTCTTCGACACGCTCGCCTTCTTCCTGGCGGGCGCCGGGCTGTTCGTGGCGCTGGCCTACATCATGCCCGCGGTGTCGATCCTCGTGGCGGGCTTCTTCCTCGACGACGTCGCCGAGGTGGTCGAGCGCAGCGACTTCCCAACCGACGCGCCGGGGCGCGCCTTGCCCTGGGGGCAGGCGCTCGGCTCGGCGATCCGCTTCGCCGGCCTCGCCCTGCTCGTGAACCTCGTCGCGCTGATCCTCGTCTTCGTGCCGGGGGTGAACCTCTTCGCCTTCTTCGGTGCCAACGCCTACCTGCTCGGGCGCGAGTATTTCGAACTCGCCGCCGGCCGCTTCCGGCCTCTGCCGGAGGCACGGGCGATGCGCGAGCATTACGGGTTCACGGTGATCACCGCCGGCTGCCTGCTCGCCGGGCTGATGATCGTGCCGATCGTCAACCTCGTGACGCCGCTGTTCGGCGTCGCGCTGATGGTCCACCTGCACAAGGGTCTCGAACGCCGGGCGCTGCCCGGTCCGAGCGGGACGGACGTGCGCCTGCCGCACCGGCGCTGACCCGCGCCCACCGAGCGCGGCCGGCGGACGCCGGAGCTCATGCCCGGTGGAACTGCGTCCGCGGCAGGAAGCGGCCGGTTTCGCGTGGCGCCGCAGCAGTCTGACGTTCTCCGAGGCGAGGGCGCAAGTCGAGCGTCGAATTTAATCCCTGTCTGCGAGTGCGGCTCTGCACGTCCTGCCCGAATTTCATCGCCTATATCAGTATAACCAGAGGAGAAAATGCTTTCCCGATGGGGTAAGCGCTGAGAAAGAGATTGTAGATCATATGAAGAACCGGATTTGCGCCGTCGTTGCCGCCATCCTGATCGGAGTCGCCGCTCCCGTTTCATCCGCGACGGCCTTCGATGACGGGGACGGCAGGCCCGTGCCGTTCGACATGCCATTCGATGTGCCGGTTACGGGGTCTCTCGGCGTCCACGACGGTCCCCGGCATACCCGCTGCCCGATGAGTTCGGCGTCCGAGGGCAACGCGAACCAGCAGAACTTCCCCGTCAAGCAGTATGGCCAGACGTCCGGCGGCACGCGCTGCTAAGGCATGAACCGGTCAAGCGGAGTGAAAGAGCGTCGTGATATTGTGCAAATTCCGATATTTGCCGGAATTTTTTCGCCCTTAACGTCCGCTTGAGCCTCACATCTTCGCGAGTCGAGGCGATCTTCTTCGTCTCGACGCACTTTTCCCGTCCTCTCGATGGAATGGCCGGCCGCCTTCGTCGTTGATGGAGGAGCCGGACCATTCCGGCCTCGTTCCTGGCCCCTCGGCATCCCGGCCATCGCGGCGGGTCGGGCCGGGGCGGAATCACAGATCGCAAGGAGTTGACCACGCATGCAGCTGAAGCCCGTGTCCTACGCTATGATCGCCGTGTTCGCCTGCGGCCTCGTGATGACCGTCGTGGGATCGATGAACGTCCTGCTCGGCGGCATGTAGCGACCCGGTCACGCCTCCGGTCGGCGCTGCCGCGGCGCGGCGCCTCGGTCGAGGCGCAGCAGCAGAGCGACGGGGATCAGTCCCGTCATCACGATCAGCAGCGCGCTCGCGGCACCGTCCTCATAGGTGCCGCGGGCGGCCTCGCCGTAGAGATGCGTGCTGAGGGTCTCGACGTTGAGCGGGCGCAGAAGCAGCGTCACCGGCAGTTCCTTCGCCATGTCCACGAAGGCGAGCAGCGCCCCGCTCAGGACGGCCGGCCAGGCCAGCGGCAATTGCACCGCCAGCAAGGTCCCGAAGCGCCCGCGCCCCAGCATCCGCGCCGCGTCGGGAAGGGTCGAGGGGATGCGAGCGAACCCTGCCTCCGCCGCGCCGACCGAGATGGTCAGGAAGCGCAGCGTGTAGGCGATCACCAGCGCCGCGCCCGTGCCGAGGCCGACCGCCGGGG
>NZ_BPRD01000337.1 GCF_022179745.1 Methylorubrum podarium | reverse complement strand
GCGACTGAGGCCGGCGAAGAACCAGGGTGATCGCTTTCAAGCGATCACCTTGCGTCAGATTTCGGCCCGCAGCCCCGCGAGGTCGAGGCGGCGGGTGACCATGGCGAGGTCGCCCTGTCGGTCCCGCGGCCACTCGGCCTCCGGCCGGTCGCGGTAGAGCTCGACCCCGTTCCCGTCGGGATCGCGCAGGTAGAGCGCCTCGGACACGCCGTGGTCGCTGGCGCCGTCGAGGGGGAGGCCGGCCGCCTCGACCCGGCGCAGGGCGTCGGCCAGGGCCGCCCGGGTCGGGTAGAGGATCGCGAGGTGGTAGAGGCCGGTATGGCCGGGCGGCGGCGGGGAGCCGCCCGCGCTCTCCCAGGTGTTGAGGCCGATATGGTGGTGGTAGCCGCCGGCCGAGACGAAGGCCGCCTGGGCGCCGTAGCGCTGCGTCAGCGCGAAGCCGAGCACGCCGCAATAGAAGTCCAGCGCCCGTTCGAGGTCGGCCACCCTGAGATGGACGTGGCCGATGCGGGTCTGCGGATGGATCGGTTCGCTCATGGGGGCGGTCTCCTCGCGCCGCTCGTCACGCCCGCCGCAGGGCGTAGGGGCCGTCGCCGAGCCCGGCCTGGACCAGCAGCATCACCGCCCAGAAGCCGGCGAACTCCCAGCCGCCGCCGGGATTCTGCGCGAAGAAGCCGTTGGCGCCGTGCACGGTGACGATGGCGCCGATCAGGACCGGGACCAGGGCCAGGGCGACGAAGCGGGCGTAGAGGCCGAGGATCAGGGCGAGGCCGCCCGCGGCCTCGACGGCGATCACCGCGTAGCCGAGGGCGGGCGGCAGGCCGAGGGAGCCGAAGAAGGCCGCCGTGCCCGCGGGGGTGAACACGAACAGCTTCAGCCCGGCATGGGCCAGGAACAGGCCGCCGAGGGTGAGACGCAGCAGCAGGGCGGCGTAGGGGGCGGTGCGGGCGTCGGTCATGGTCGTCTCGGGGTCCGGTCGGTTCGATCGCCGTCGCGGTGACGGCGGTTGCGGTGACCGGACCATGCCCTGCCCGTGCCCTTGCGATAATCCGCGTTCCCCGCCATTCACCTCACCCTGAGAGAGTGAGGTGAGCCGTGCTCGACCGCGTGACGGGAATGCAGGTCTTTGCCCGGGTGGCGGCGCTCGGCAGCTTCTCGGCCGCCGGGCGGGCGCTCGGCCTGTCGCAGACCGGCGTGACCAAGCACGTGGCGGCGCTGGAGGCGCGGCTCGGCACGCGGCTCCTGCACCGGACGACGCGCCGGCTGACGCTCACCGAGACCGGGCGGAGCTATCTCGAAGCCTGCGAGCGCATCCTCGCCGAGATCGCGGAGGCCGAGGCCATGGCCGGCGCCGAAGGGGTGGAGGCGCACGGAACCCTTCGTCTCAACGTGCCGCTCTCCTTCGGCGTGCGGGAGATCGCCCCGGCGCTCGCGGCCTTCGCCGCCGCGCATCCGGCGCTGACGATCGAGCTCGGCCTCAACGACCGACGGGTCGACCTGATCGAGGAGGGCTGGGACCTCGCGGTGCGGATCGGAACGCTCGCCGATTCGGGCCTGATCGCGCGGCGCCTCGCCGCCAGCCGCCTCCTGGTCTGCGCCGCGCCGGACTATCTCGACCGGCACGGCACGCCGCGCGCGCCCGAGGACCTGAGGGAGCACAACTGCCTCGGCTATACCCTGTCCGATTCCAGCGGCTGGCGCTTCGGCGATCGGGTCTACCCGGTCTCCGGCACCCTGCGGGCGCCGAACGGCGCCGCCCTGGTGGCCGCGGCCTCGGCCGGTCTGGGGCTCGTCTACCAGCCGACCTTCCTGGTGGCGGAGGCCCTGCGCGCCGGCAGCCTCGTCGCCCTCGATCTCGGTGCCCCCTGCCCGACCCTGCCGATCCACGCCCTGATGCCGCCGGGCCGGCGCCCGGCCAAGACCCGCGCCTTCGTCGATTTCCTGGCGCAGCGGTTCGCGGGCGAGCCGGCCTGGGAACGGGATCTGCCGGAGGCGGTGCGGGGGTGAGGGCGACGCGCGCGTCAGCCGACAGCGGCCTCTTCGCCCTCGAACAACCGGATGATCTCGTCCTGGTCCATCCTGTCGAAATCGTCCGGGACCGAGATCTGTCCGGCGAGGAAGCCCAGGCGTCGCGTGCGCGGCGGCTCGGCGTCCGCGGGCAAGACCCGGACCAGGGGGCGGCCGTTCTCGGCGATCACGAACGGCTCGCCGCGCGACGCCGCCTCGACCAGCCGCGACAGATCCGCCTCGGCCTCGCGGAGGCTGACCGTTTTCATGACGGTCTCCCTGATGTGGAACCGCCCTGACGCTAGTCCGGGCCCGAAACGGCCGCAAGCACCAGCAATTGTGGGCTCTCCGGACTCTTCCTGAGACCGCCCGACAGGCCCATATTGTCGCCATGCCCGCACCCAAGAATCCGCGCGTGAGCCCGGCCAAGGCGCCAGTCAAGATACCGGCCAAGGCACCGGCCAAGGCGACCTCGAAGACGACGGCGAAGGCGGACCGGCCCGAGCTGATGCCGCTCGACGAGCATCTCGCCGCCCTGCTCAACCCCGCCCTCAACCGCAACCGCCCGAAGGCGATCGAGCCGGTGCCCCAGCCCGAGCCGGCCCGGAAGGGGCGCGGGAGCAAGGGCGAGGCGAAGGCCTACAAGAAGATCGCGCAGGACGGCTTCGCCGAGGCGCCGCAGGCGGGCTTCGCCATCGGCGACGCGGCCGACGTCGATCCGCGGCTGGCCCAGGCCCTCGGCCTGATCCCGCCGGACGACGGCCCGGCCCCCGAGGCCGCACCCGAGGCGGACGCGCCCTCCCTCGCGACAGAGGGGGTCTCGGCCACGGTCGAAGCGTTGGAAAAGCTGCTCACCGAGGGCAACCCGCTGTTCAAGAACGGCGAGGCCTGGGTGCCACACCGCCCGGAACGGCCGGCGAAATCCGAGGGCGGCGTCCGGTTCACGCTGAAATCCGACTTCACCCCGGCGGGCGACCAGCCCAGGGCCATCGCCGAACTGGTGGAGGGCGTCAGAACCGCCGAGCGCGACCAGGTGCTCCTCGGGGTCACGGGCTCCGGAAAGACCTTCACGATGGCCAAGGTCATCGAGGAGACGCAGCGTCCGGCTC
Source organism: Methylorubrum podarium (assembly GCF_022179745.1). Classification (GTDB taxonomy): domain Bacteria; phylum Pseudomonadota; class Alphaproteobacteria; order Rhizobiales; family Beijerinckiaceae; genus Methylobacterium; species Methylobacterium podarium. Next base: position 5,076 of record NZ_BPRD01000337.1, on the reverse strand, counting down.
TGATCCTCGCCCCGAACAAGACGCTGGCCGCGCAGCTCTACGGCGAGTTCAAGAGCTTCTTTCCGGACAACGCGGTCGAGTACTTCGTCTCGTACTACGACTACTACCAGCCGGAAGCCTACGTGCCGCGCTCGGACACCTTCATCGAGAAGGAATCCTCGATCAACGAGCAGATCGACCGGATGCGCCACTCGGCGACGCGCGCCCTGCTGGAGCGCGACGACGTCATCATCGTCGCCTCGGTCTCCTGCATTTACGGCATCGGCTCGGTCGAGACCTACACGGCGATGTCGTTCACGGTCTCGCTGGGCGAGAAGATCGAGCAGCGCCAGCTCATCGCCGACCTCGTGGCGCTGCAGTACAAGCGCATCCAGTCGGACTTCGCCCGCGGCACCTTTCGCGTGCGCGGCGACGTCATCGAGCTGTGGCCGGCCCACTTGGAGGATCGCGGCTGGCGCATCGGCCTGTTCGGCGACGAGGTGGAATCGATCGTCGAGTTCGACCCGCTCACCGGCAAGAAGATCAATGAGCTGAAGTTCGTCAAAGTCTACGCCAACTCGCACTACGTCACGCCGCGCCCGACGCTGCAGCAGGCGATCAAGGGGATCAAGACCGAGCTGAAGGGGCGCGTCGAGGAACTGACCCGGATGGGCCGCCTGATCGAGGCGCAGAGGCTGGAGCAGCGCTGCACCTTCGACATCGAGATGATCGAGGCGACGGGGGCCTGCAACGGCATCGAGAATTATTCGCGCTACCTGACCGGGCGGAAGCCCGGCGAGCCGCCGCCGACCCTGTTCGAGTACCTGCCCGACAACGCCCTCGTCTTCACCGACGAGAGCCACGTCACCGTGCCGCAGATCGGCGGCATGTATCGCGGCGACTTCCGGCGCAAGGCGACGCTCGCCGAGTACGGCTTCCGCCTGCCCTCCTGCCTCGACAACCGCCCCCTGCGGTTCGAGGAATGGGACGCGATGCGGCCGCAATCGGTCCACGTCTCGGCCACGCCCGGCAAGTGGGAGATGGAGCGCACGGCCGGCGTCTTCGCCGAGCAGGTGATCCGCCCCACCGGCCTCGTCGATCCGGTGATCGAGATCCGCCCGGCCCGCTCCCAGGTAGACGACCTCCTGGGCGAGGTCCGCGCCGTGGCCCAGGCCGGCTACCGCACGCTGGTCACCACGCTGACCAAGCGCATGGCCGAGGACCTGACCGAGTACCTGCACGAGAACTCGGTGCGGGTGCGCTACATGCACTCGGACATCGACACCCTGGAGCGGATCGAGATCATCCGCGATCTCCGGCTCGGCGCCTTCGACGTCCTGATCGGCATCAACCTGCTGCGCGAGGGCCTCGACATCCCCGAATGCGCGCTGGTGGCCATCCTCGACGCCGACAAGGAGGGTTTCCTGCGCTCCGAGACGTCGCTGATCCAGACCATCGGCCGCGCGGCGCGCAACGCCGATGCCCGCTGCATCCTCTACGCGGACACCATCACCGGCTCGATGGAGCGGGCGATGGCCGAGACCGAGCGCCGCCGCCAGAAGCAGCTCGCCTACAACGCCGAGCACGGCATCACGCCGCAATCGGTCAAGCGCGGCATCGCCGACATCCTCGAGAGCGTCTACGAGCGCGACCACGTCCGCGTCGATACCGGGCTCGCCAAGGACGCGATCACGGTGGGCCACAACCTCAAGGCCGTCATGGCCGACCTCGAGAAGCGGATGCGCGCGGCCGCCGCCGACCTCGACTTCGAGGAGGCGGCCCGGCTGCGCGACGAGCTCAAGCGGCTCCAGGCCACCGAGCTCATGGTCTCCGACGACCCCATGGCGCGCCAGGGCGATGTCGAGCGCGAGGCCGGGCGCTACGGGCAGAAGGGCAGCCGGATCGCCAAGCCGACCCTCGACAACATGGGCCCCGGCACCGACCGCGAATTGCCGGCCGGGGCCGTGCCCTGGCAGGAGCGGCCGAAGGCGCGCTCGACGCAGGGGCTCGGCGGCCAGAAGCCCCGCTACAAGGGCGGCGGCGGGCGCAAGCGCGGCTGACACCGTCTGAAACCTCGCCGAAGGGGAACCTTGGCCACCGGCCGGGATTGGCCCTTCAGATCCTGCAACCGCCGGGCGGCTCCGCCGTGAGCCCGGTCGGCGGCGCGGACCCTGCGGGAAGCCTGAAACGGAGCCGACCGATGCGATCCCCCTCTCCCCTCAGCCGCGCCGCCCTGGGCGCCCTCCTCGGCAGCCTGATCCTGTCCGCGCCGGCGCTGGCCCAGAGCGTGGCCAACCCCAACGACCAGCCCACCGCCGGCACCCTGCCCTCCGGCACCGACACCGTGCGCGGCAACCAGCGCACCGCCGAGCGGTCGACCGGCGAGGTGTCGCCCCCGAGCGCGATCCGCTCCTCGACCTCGGTGATGCCCGAGGGACGGAGCAGCGGAAAGACCGTGCGCACCAACCCCACCGACCATCTCTCGAAGCCGTTCCGCACGAGCTACGAGAACTGATCCGCAACCCCATCCCGACGCTCGCCGTTGGACCGGCACGGCCGCCGCGGGCGGCGTGAACCGGCGGGAGGAAACGCATGGGGCTGCTCGATCAGGTCATCGGCGGAGTCGTCGGACAGGTTTTGGGGGGTGGACGCGGCGGGGCCTTGGCCTCGCCGGTGGTGAAGGCTCTCCTCATGCTGCTGCTCGCCAAGGGCGCTGGCGGGCTCGGCGGTGGCGGGCTCGGCGACATTTTCGGCCGCGGATCGCCCGAGCCGGGCGGCCGGCCCTTCCCCGATCCGGGCGTCGACGACGGCGATCTCGGCGGCTTCAACCAGGGCCGCCGCAGCGGGCCGCCAGCGCAAGGTGACGATTCCGGCGGCGATTTCGGCGATCTCGCCGGCATGCTCGACGGTCCGGGCGACGGTCATTCCGGGCACCGCTCCCCCGGCGAGGGCCCCTATGCCGGGCTCGACCGTGAGCCGCAGGACGGGAGCGGCCCCGCCGCGGGCGGGCTCGACGGCCTGATCCAGAGCTTCGAGCGGAGCGGGCTCGGCGACGTGATCGGCTCGTGGATCGGCCACGGCCCCAACCGCGAGATCGCGCCGAACCGCCTCGCCGAAGCCCTGGGTCCCGGCACCGTCGACAACCTCAGCCGCGAGACCGGCCTGCCGCGCGAGGACCTGCTCGCGCAGCTGGCCCAGGCCCTCCCCGGCGTGATCGACGCCCTGACGCCCCAGGGCCGCGCCCCGAGCCGCGAGGAACGCGGCGGCTGGTGAGGGCGCGGGCATGACCTACGAGCTGCACTACTGGCCGATGATCCCCGGCCGCGGCGAGTTCGTGCGGCTCGCTCTCGAACAGGCCGGGGCGGAATACGTCGATGTCGCCCGCCTGCCGGAAGAGGACGGCGGCGGCATCGCGGCGATGATGGACCGCCTGGAGGACGAGCCGCTGCGCCCGCCCTTCGCGCCGCCCTTCCTCAGGGACGGCGACCTCGTCATCGGCCAGACCGCGGCGATCCTGCTCTATCTCGGGCCGCGCCTCGGCCTCGTCGGGGCGGAGGAGGCCGACCGGGTCTGGACGCACCAGATCCAGCTCACGATCGCCGACATGGTGGCGGAGGCCCACGACACCCATCACCCGGTCGGCGTCGGCCTGTACTACGAAGACCAGAAGCCGGAGGCGCGCCGCCGCGCCGAGGACTTTTGCGAGAACCGCATCCCCAAATACCTCGCTTGGTTCGAGCGCGTGCTCGCCCGCAACCCGGCCGGGCCGGAGCATCTGGTCGGCGTCGCGGTGAGCTACGCCGACACCTCGCTGTTCCAGCTCGTCGAGGGCCTGCGCTACGCGTTTCCGAAGGCCGCGGCCCGGGCCCTGACGCAGGCGCCGGGCGTCGCCGCGCATGCGGAGCAGGTCGGGCGGCTGCCGCGCATCGCGGCCTACCGCGCCAGCGAGCGGTGCCTCTCCTTCAACGAGGAGGGGATCTTCCGGCATTACCCCGAACTCGATCTCGGCTGACCCCGTCGCGAAGTCTGTTTTCCGGCCGAACCGTCGCGCTTGTACCGCCCGGCGGCGTGCTACAGGTGCAAGCGTGAGCATGCCCGAGCCTCTTCCTCCCGTCGCGGAACCGAGCGTCGAACCGGCGCGCTTTCGGGTCGCGGAGCCGTTGCGGGCGGCGCAGGGCGCCCTCGCCCGGGCGCAGGACGCCGCCGGGATCGGCGTCTTCACCCTCGACCTGCGCGCGGGCGTTCTGCATCCGAGCCCCGCCTTCTGCCGCCTGCACGGCCTGCCGGTGCAGGAGCAGTATTCCCTCGCCGCCCTCGCCGAGCGGCTCGCGGCGGAGGACCCGGCGGCGATCCCCTCGGGCGAAGGGGCGGCCGGAGAGGTGGGCGGAGAGGTGGTCGAAGAGGCCGTGTACCGCGTCCGCGACCCGCTGACCGGCCTGCCCCGCTGGATCGCCCGCACCCTCGAGATCGAGCGCGACGCGGATGGCCGCCCCGTGCGGCTCGCGGGCGTGGTGCGGGACGTGACCGAGCAGCGGGCCCAGAGCACGGCCCTGGCCGAGAGCGAGCAGCATTACCGCACGCTGTTCGAGCAGATGGACGAGGGCTACTGCGTCATCGAGTTCATCGACGGCCCGCACGGGCCCCTGAGCGACTACGTCCACGTCACCGCCAACCGCGCCTACGCGCAGCATGCCGGCATCGAGGAGGTGGCGGGGAAACGCCTGCGCGAGATCGTCGGCGCGGAGGCCGAGGGCTGGCTCGCGCTCTACGGCGACGTCCTGCGCACCGGAAGGCCGATCCGCTTCCAGCGCGAGCTGGTCGCCACCGGGCGCTACCTCGAACTTGCCGCCTTCCGCATCGAGCCGCCGTCGCGGCGGCAGGTGGCGGTGCTGTTCCAGGACATCACGGCGCGCCGCCGCGTGGAGCACCTGCTCCATTCCAAGGCCGCCGGCCTGGAGGCGGAGGTGGTGGCGCAACGGCGCGACCGCGACCGGGTCTGGACGCTCTCGCCGGTGCTCAAGGTCGTGGCCTCCCCCGACGGGCGGATCGGCGCGGTCAACCCCTCGTGGAGCCGGACCCTGGGCTGGTCGCCCGCCG
>NZ_BPRD01000336.1 GCF_022179745.1 Methylorubrum podarium | reverse complement strand
CGGCGAGCGGCCGCCGCGAGCGTCGAGGGCGGCGGCTCACGGCATCCGGCGGAGAGGAGACCCGCGCCGAGGGATGATGCGCCGGCCTCCGGCTTGGTCTACGGCCTCGATCCGGACAGGGGCCGGAGACCGGGAGGAAGACGTGTCCGCCAGACAGGCCGGCGAGCCGGGACGAGCACTCGCCCGCGATCCGCGGCGCCTTGCCGGCATCGCCCTGATGTGCGTCGCGCCGGTGTTCTTCGCCAGCCTCGATGCCACGGGCAAGGTGCTGGCCGGGTCGGGCGTCGATCCGCTCCTCACCACCTTCATGCGCTACGCCGTCAACGTCGCGCTGGTCACCGCCTTCCTCAACCCGGTGACGCGGCCGGGCGTAGCGAAGTCGCGCCGCCTGCCGCTCCAGATCCTGCGCTCGCTGCTGCTGTTCGGCTCCACCGCCTGCAACTTCCTGGCCCTGCGCTCGCTCCAGCTCGCCGAGACGATCTCGATCCAGTTCGCCGCGCCGCTCACCGTCGCGCTGCTCGCCGGGCCGCTTCTCGGGGAATGGTCGTCGCGGATGCGGCTCGCGGCGGTTGCGGCGGGCTTCGTCGGCGTCCTCGTCATCGTGCGCCCGGACGCGCTGGCCGCCAAGCCGGCGATCCTGTTCAGCCTCGGGGCGATGCTCTGCTACGCGGTCTACGTGATCGTGACCCGCAAGCTCGCGGCCTACGATTCGACCGCGACGACGGTGTTCTACACCGGCCTCGGCGGGCTCGCGGTGATGAGCCCGCTCCTGCCCTGGATCTGGACGGCACCGGCCTCGGGAACGCTCTGGGCGCTGCTGATCGCCGTCGGGCTGTTCGGCACGATCGGGCACTGGCTGCTGGTGCTGGCCCACGCGCGGGCGCCGGCGAGCCTGCTCGCGCCCTTCATCTACACGCAGATCCTGTGGTCGGTGCTCCTGGGCTACCTGCTGTTCGGCGACGTGCCGAGCCCCTGGACGCTGCTCGGCGCCGGCATCATCGTCGCCTCGGGCCTGGCGCTGCTGGCCGA
>NZ_BPRD01000335.1 GCF_022179745.1 Methylorubrum podarium | reverse complement strand
GCGAATTTTTCCGTCGGCGCCAAGCCGACGGAAAAATTCGCCAAGGTCCGGCACGCGGTGCCGATGCTGTCGCTTGGCAACGCTTTCGCCGACGAGGACGTGGAGGAATTCGTCGCCCGGGTGCGCCGCTTCCTCAATCTGACGGCGGAGGAGCCGGTCGCCTTCACCGCCGAGCCGAAGATCGACGGTCTGTCGCTGTCGCTGCGCTACGAGGGAGGAAAGCTCGTCACGGCGGCGACGCGGGGCGACGGCGAGGTCGGCGAGAACGTCACCGCCAATGCCAGGACCGTGGACGACATCCCGGAAACGCTCTCCGGCGAGGGTTTTCCGGACGTGCTGGAGGTGCGCGGCGAGATCTACCTGTCGCACCAGGATTTCGCCGACATCAACGCGCGCCAGGAGGCGGCGGGCAAGCCGCTCTTCGCCAACCCGCGCAACGCCGCCGCCGGCTCGCTGCGCCAGCTCGATCCGGCGATCACCGCCTCGCGGCCCCTGCGCTTCTTCGCCTATGCCTGGGGCGAGGTGTCGGAGCCCTTCACCGACACGCAATCGGCGGTGCTGGAGCGGTTCCGGGCCTGGGGCCTGCCGGTCAATCCGCGGACCAAGCTGTGCCGCTCGCCGCAGGAGATGCTCGCGCATTACCGCGCCATCGAGGCGGAGCGGGCCGGGCTCGGCTACGACATCGACGGCGTCGTCTACAAGGTCGATGACCTCGGCTTCCAGCGGCGGCTCGGCTTCGTCAGCCGGGCGCCCCGCTGGGCGCTGGCGCACAAGTTCGCGGCGCAGGAGGCGATCACCGAACTCCTCGCCATCGACATCAATGTCGGCCGCACCGGCTCGCTCAACCCGCTGGCGCGCCTCAAGCCCGTCACCGTCGGCGGCGTCGTGGTCTCGAACGCGACGCTGCACAACGAGGGCTACGTCCAGGGCGTCGGCGCCGACGGCGAGCCGATCCGCGAGGGCCGGGACATCCGCGTCGGCGACACCGTGATCGTGGTGCGCGCGGGCGACGTGATCCCCAAGGTCATGGACGTGGTGCTCGACAAGCGCCCGCCTGAGGCCGTGCCGTACGTGTTCCCCGAGACCTGCCCGGCCTGCGGCAGCCGGGCGGTGCGCGAACTCAACCCGCGCACCAAGAAGCTCGACGCGATCCGCCGCTGCACCGGCGGCCTGATCTGCCCGGCGCAAGGGGTAGAGCGGCTGAAGCACTTCGTCTCGCGCAACGGCTTCGACCTCGAAGGCTTTGGCCAGACCTACATCGAGGTGCTGTTCGAGGCCGGCCTCGTGAAGCAGCCCGCCGACCTGTTCCGCCTTCAATTCGAGCCGCTGAAGGCGGCGATCGTCGCCCGGCGCGAGGCCCTCTCGGCCCAGCGCCGCGCGGAGGGCGAGGCGGCGCCGAAGAAGCCGACCAAGAAGAAGGGCGAGGAGGAGGACAAGGCGATCAAGAACCTCCTCGCCTCGCTCGACGCGCGCCGGACAATCCCGCTCAACCGCTTCCTGTTCGCGCTCGGCATCCCGCAGATCGGCGAGTCGACGGCCAAGGCGCTCGCGAAGCGGTTTCCGGATATGGACGCGCTGATGGCGGCGCTCGCGGCAGCGACCAAGGAGCAGGCGGGCCGCGACTGGCTCGAACTCTCGGCGCTCCCGCGGATCGGCCCCGGCACCCGCGACCGGCTGTTCGAGACCCTCGACCCGCTGCCCGGCGAGGCGATGACGGATCAGAGCCTCGGCGCGCGCCTGCGCGGCCGGCTCACGCCCTCGCAGCGCGAGGCGGTGCTCGCCCATTACGGCAGCGAGGCGGAAACGGATGCGGCGCTGGAGCGGGCCGCCTCGCAGCGGCCCGGCGACGCCTACCGGCTTTTCGCCGACGACGGCGAGATCGGGCCCGTCGCAACGGATTCGCTGATCCAATTCTTCTCCGAACCGCACAACGACGCGGCGGTGCGGGCGCTGCTCGAAGAGGTCAAAACCGAGCCGCTCGCGGCCCCGACCTCCTCGGCGGTGGCTTTTTCCGGCAAGACCGTCGTCTTCACCGGCACCCTCGAGAAGATGACCCGCAGCGAGGCCAAGGCCACCGCCGAGCGCCTGGGCGCCAAGGTCTCCGGCTCGGTCTCGGCCAAGACCGATCTCGTGGTCGCCGGACCCGGCGCCGGCTCGAAGCTCAAGGACGCCGAGCGCCACGGGGTGAGGGTGGTCTCGGAGGACGCGTGGCTGGAGATGCTGGCGGAGAGCTGATTTTTTTCAATCACTTGCAGGTCTTCTTGCGGCTCTAGCGCCAGGAAAAGGCGCTCCGCGGGCTTGCCGACCGATGCACGAATGCGCTCGTCCTGGGGGAACAGGTGCCGCGCCGAACGTCTCGCAGGCCTACGCCACGTACCGCGGTTGGACGGTCGACGCCGTCGAGGTCGTGAAGCCGCTGCCGACGCCGCCGTTGAGGCCGGAGGGGCCGAAGCAGGCGAACGACGACGCGCCTGAGGAGGCTTGATCTCAAGCCGACCCCAACTCGCTTGCCGCGGCATCAACACCACGTTGATATTTTTCGCAGTAGCAATAAATTAGGCGCGGGCGGGCATCGTGCCCCAAGAAGGGAACGATGACTGCGACGTGGGGTGAGCCGAAGCGTGAGGCGAACCTGCTCAAGCACGGATTCGACTTCGCCGATTTCGATGCATGCTTCGATGCCGGGACCGCGCTGTTTCGCTCCACGACGCCGAGCCGAACCGGTCGCGAACGCCTCATGCTCATCGGCGAGTGGGAGGGTGAGATTGTTGTGACCGTCATCCTCTCGCCGTTGGGAAGCGAGGCCATTGATCTCGTTTCCATCCGCCGTGCCAGCGACAAGGAAAGGGCCGCCTATGAGCAGCATCGCGCGCACGCCTAACCAGGCGCCTCCCGGCATCTCCCAGGAAGAATGGGATGACGTCGACAGCCCCGAGATGACCGACGCTGATCTCGCCGAGCTACGGCCTGCAAGCGAGATGCCGGAAAAGGTCTTCGCCTTGCTGCCGAAGCGGGGGCGCGGGCGGCCGAAATCCGGGAACGCGAAGGTGAACGTCACGCTGCGCCTCGATCCGCGGCTGGTCGATGCCTACAAGGCGACGGGCTCAGGCTGGCAGACGCGGATGCAGGAAGTGCTGGCTGCGGGTCTCCCCTCGCGGCCTTAGGTCATTCACGAAGGCCCCCTGGGGCAACTCACGTGATTCGAACCCGCGCGGAGTACTGAGGTGCCGATCCGTTTCCGATCGGAGTGACGGTGCGCATGTCCGATGGACATGTGATCAAGACCGAAAATATAGGCAAGCCCGATAAACTATAATATACTAACAAGCGACTTGCTTCCTACGGTGCCGATACCGGAAAGATGCGCCACATGATCGGGAAGTCGAAGCGTCAGTTGCGCCGTCGCATAGATAAGGAAGCGGCCTGAGGGTCGCCCGGCAGTTCAGGCAGCCTGGGTGACTTTCCCAAGCGCGGAAGGCTCAGGGCTTGCCGGTCGCTTTCTGGACGCGGCGGGCGCCGATGTGAGGACGGGCTCGCCGTCGAATATCAGCGGTTCGTTGGTCAGCGGGTTCGAGCTCAACGACAAGGCGCGTGGCCTCGCCGGCTATCGGGTGACGGGGGAGCATGTCGAGGTTTTGCGTGGTCTCTATGCCGGTCGGGATTTCCGGGCGGCCGAGATTCCGCACCGAGTGCGGCTGCCGTCTCTCCTTCGCAGCCTTCCTCTTCACGACGAGAAATCCCCTTCCGAGCCTTGACCCCGCGCCGCCCGCGGCGCAAGCGGGGCGCCGGATCAGCCGGCCGGGCGGCCGCTCCGTCGTCAGACGGGGAGGAAAGTCCGGGCTCCATGGAGAGGCGGTGCCGGATAACCTCCGGCGGGGGCGACCCCAGGGACAGTGCCACAGAGAGCAGACCGCCTTACCGAGGCTCGTCCTCCGTAAGGTCAGGGTGAAAGGGTGCGGTAAGAGCGCACCGCGGACGCGGCAACGCGGACGGCACGGCAAACCCCACCGGGAGCAAGACCGAATAGGGGCGACACGCTCCTCTCCGCGAGGGGAGGGCAGGCCCGCTCTCCAGGCTCGTCGCCCGGGTTGGTTGCTCGAGGCGGCCGGCAACGGCCGTCCCAGAGGAATGGCTGCCACGTCCGTGGGTTCATCTCACGGGCCCTACAGAACCCGGCTTACAGGCCGGCTGATCCACCCGATCTTCGCGAAGAGTGCTTTCCATCTTCGACACGGCGAAGAGCCGTCCGATCGCGGCGATCCCCGCCCCGCGCGTCCGACGCCGGATGCGTGAGTTGCCGGCGCGCCCGCTGGTCAACCTCAAGAGACAGCGGCCCTCATTGACGCTCGGTTAACCTTGATGCGGTCAGATCACAGCAGCCTGCACGGTCAAGTTCGTTGACGCGTTTCGAGGGCCCATGTTACCCCGAGCCATCCCGTTGACGCCCTGTTCTGGATCGGCCAACACTCGCTCAGGTTGCCGCGCGGGACTGCGTGCGCGTGGCCCGAGCCGCTCGCGGATCGGCGTCGCCACATCCGACAGGACCGCGGTGCGGTCCGCCCACTCAGCAGGCCCTCATGACCCCTCCCTCGCCGGATGGCGCCCGAGCCTTTTCCGGATTCCGCGAGAGCGCTGCGGAGGGGTGCCGATGAGCCGGTCGCCGCGCACGACGAAAGCCGAGACCGCGAAGGCTGAGCCCGTCCGCCACATCCCGGTTCTTCTCGCCGAGGTTCTCGCCGGGCTCTCCCTCGACCGGCCGGGCCTGGCGGTGGACGGCACCTTCGGTGCCGGCGGCTACACCCGCGCGCTCCTCGACGCCGCGCCCGAAATCCGGGTGATCGCCATCGACCGCGATCCCTCGGCGATCCGGGCCGGCGCCGCGCTCGTGGACGCGTCCGGAGGCCGCCTGCGGCTGGTGCAGGGCCGCTTCGGCGATCTCGACACGCTCATCGCCGACCAGGACGAGGCGCAGGCCGACTGGGTCGTGCTCGACATCGGCGTATCCTCGATGCAGCTCGACGAAGCGCATCGCGGCTTCTCGTTCCGCCAGGACGGGCCGCTCGACATGCGCATGGGCGGCGACGGCCCGAGCGCGGCCGACCTCGTGAACGGCGAGGAGGAGGGCACGCTCGCCGACATCCTCTACCATTTCGGCGAGGAGCGCCGCTCGCGGGCGGTGGCCCGCGCCATCGTCGAGGCGCGCCGCCGCGCTCCGATCACGACGACGGCGCAGCTCGCCGAGCTCATCGCCGGCGTGGTGCGCCCCGAACCCGGCAGCCCGATCCATCCGGCGACCCGCAGCTTCCAGGGCCTGCGGATCGCGGTGAACGACGAGCTCGGCGAGCTGGTGCGCGGCCTGCACGCCGCCGAGCGGGTGCTCAAGCCCGGCGGCCGGCTCGCCGTCGTGACGTTCCACTCGCTGGAAGACCGCATCGTGAAGCAGTTCTTCTCCGCCCGCAGCGGCCGGGCGGCGCAGGCCTCCCGCCACCTGCCCGGCGTCGAGCGGCCGGCCCCCAAGAGCTTCCGGCTCGTGACCAAGGGCCCGATCCTGCCCTCGGAGGCGGAGACGGAGGTCAACCCGCGGGCGCGCTCGGCCAAGCTGCGCGCCGGCGAGCGGACTGATGCGCCGCCGCCGCCGCCGCTGAGCGCCATCGAGACGCTGGCGAGCCTGCCGGCTCCGCAGGGACGGGGGGCACGGCGGTGATCCGGCTTCTCAACGTGCTGGCGATCGTCGGCCTGATCGGCTCGGCGGTCTACGCCTACTCGATCAAGTACGACACGCTCTATCAGGCGGGTCAGGTCTCCAAGCTGGAGACCGCCCTGCACAAGGAGCGGCAGGCCATCGCGGTGCTGCGCGCCGAGTGGCAGCTCCTGACCCGGCCCGACCGGCTCCAGGCGGCGGTCGAGCGGCATCTCAGCCTCGAACCCATCGGCGACGGGCATCTCGCCCGTCTCTCCGACCTGCCGAACCGGCCCGACCGGGGCGACGAGATCGGCCGCCTCCTGGCCTCCACGGCGACCCCGACCGGAACGCCCAAGGACAAGCCGTCGAGCGCCCGCGACGAGCCGCGCACCACGGGCTCCGTCACCAGCCGCACCGTCTCCACCCGTCCGCCGACGGCTTCGAGGTAGCGTTTCCGTGTCCCAAGACTCGTTCCGCGACTCTTCCCGAGATCCGACGCCAGATTCGTTGCAAGACCTCCCGCACGGTCACGCGCCGGAGGGATTGGAGGCGCCTGCGCACGATGCCGCAATGTCCGCGTCGGTCGCGGCGCCGGAGCCGCTCCCGGAGCGGGTGGTGGCGAGCGAGCCGCCGGCCTCGGCGCTGACCCGGCTCGCCCGGATGATGTTCCGCCTCGCGATCGAGCGCTCGCACGCCCGCGTGGCGCTGGTCGGCCTCGCCTTCACGGCGGTGTTCGTCACGATCGGCGTGCGGCTGATCGTGATGGCGGGCGTCGCCGCCATC
>NZ_BPRD01000334.1 GCF_022179745.1 Methylorubrum podarium | reverse complement strand
CGATCACCGCCTCCAGCGTCTTCGTCTCGATCGCCGAGATCAGCCCGTCCTGCAGCACCATGGCGCCGTGGATCACGCCCGCGAGGCGCTGCCCCCCGGTTTCGATGCCGTCGATCAGCGATTCGACCGCGCGGCGGCTGGTGATGTCGCAGGCTTTCGTCTCGACCCGCACGCCCTGCTTGGCGAGGTCGGCGATGGCCGCGCGGCCCTCCTCGTTCGGCTTGCCGGAGCGGCCGACGAGCACGATGCGCTTCGCGCCGCGGTCGGCGAGCCAGCGCGCCGCCTCGATGCCGAAGCCGCCGAGGCCGCCGGTGACGAGATGGACGCCCTTGTCGCTGACCGCGAAGGCGTTGCGCCGCACCCGCGCCACGGAGCCGGGGGCGGGCGGCGTGACGACGATCTTACCGACATGCCCCGATTGCTGCATGAGGCGGAAGGCGTCGGAGGTCTCGTCGGCGGCGAACGGCTGGTAGGGCAGGGGCCGCAGGCCCCCCTCCGCGAAGAGCGCCATCACCTCGCGGAACATCCGCGCGCCGTCCTCGCCCTGGTGCTGGAGCACCTGATCGAGATCGACGCCGAAATAGGAGAGGTTCCGGCGGAACGGCCGCAGGCCGATATGGGTGTTGGCGACGTAGTCGCGCTTGCCCAGCTCCACGAAGCGCCCGAACGGCCGCAGGCAGTTGAGCGAGCGCTCCATCATCTCGCCGAACAGCGAGTTGAGCACCACGTCGACGCCGTCGCCGGTGATGCGGCGGACGTCGTCCACGAAGGCGAGCGAGCGCGAATCGAGCACGTGCTCGGCCCCGAGCGCGGCGACCAGCGCACGCTTCTCCCGCGAGCCGGCGGTGGCGATGACCCGCGCGCCCTTCCACTTGGCGATCTGGAGCGCGGCGAGCCCGACGCCGCCGGCGCCGCCATGGACCAGCAGCCACTCGCCCTTGCGCAGGCGGGCGCAGGTGCAGAGCGCGTAGTAGGCGGTGAGGAAGGCGACCGGCACGGTCGCCGCCGCCGCCGGATCGAGCCCGGCCGGCATCGGCGCCACGACCATCTCCGGCACCACCACGTGGGTGGCGAAGCCCGACTGGGCGAAGGCGACGACCGCGTCGCCCACCGCGAAATCGACCACGCCGGCGCCGATGGCGGTGACGCGGCCGGAGACTTCGAGGCCGAGGCGGGGGCCGGCGAAGCCGTCCTCCAGGATCTCCTCCGGGAGCATGGAGAGCGCCCAGAGCACGTCGCGGAAGTTCAGGCCGGTGGCCGCCACCGCGATCTCGACCTCGCCGGGACCGGGGGCGGCGCGCTCGGCCGGACCCCAGACCATCTCGTTGAGGCCGCCGGTGTTGGACCGCTCCAGCCGGGCGGCCGGAGCCGCCTCGCCGGCCGCGTTCGCGGCGCGGCCGGGATGGAAGCGCACGACGCGGGTGGCGTCGGCGTCGAGCACGATCTCGGTCTCGTCGGTGCCCGACAGGATGAGCGCCCGCAGCCGCTCGGCGGCGTCCTTCGAGGACAGGGCCGGGGCGAGGTCGATCCGGCGCACGTCGAGGTTCGATGCCTCGTTGGCGAGCGTCCGGCTGAAGGCCCAGACGCCGGCCTCGACCGCGGCCGCCTCGCCGCCCGCGTCGCGGGTGGCGCCGGGGGCGACCACCCAGAGACGGGTCTGGCGGCTGCCGAGATGCTCGGCGCAGCGCTTCAGGCTGAGGCAGCGGTCGCGCAGGCGCCTCGCCGCCTCGCCCTCGCCGGCGAAGGCGCCGGCCAGGAACACCACGGTGTCCGGGGTCTCGCGCTCGAGTTCCCTGAGCGACTGCTCGGAATCGAGGATGATCGAGACGTGGACGCCGCTCGCCACCAGCAGGGTCGCCAGCGAGGAGGCGGTCTCGGCGCCGAACTCGTCGTCGGAGCCGACGACGAAGGCGAAGCTCTGGCCGTGGCCGACCGCCGGGCGCACCGGAGCCTCGGCCACCAGCAGCAGGTCGTCGCCGTTGGCGGAGACCGCGCGGTCGGCGGAGACGCGCACGAGGCCCGAGGCGCTCAGGATGCGCTGCCAGCCCGTCACGTCGTCGAGGCGGGAGAGCGGCATGCCCGCGACCGCCTCCTCGAACCAGTCCGGCGCGAGGCCGAAGACGAGGTCGCGGAACAGCGAGGCGCCGGGCTCGACCGCGACCAGCAGCCCGCCCGAGGCAAGGGCGGCGGCGAGCTGTCCCGGAAGGGCCTTGTCGGAGCGGTGCAGCACGTCGCTCGCCAGCACGAGGTCGAAGGCGCCGGCCGGCAGGGCGTCGGCGGCCTCGGCCACGGTGACCGAGCCCGGCAGGCCGAGGCGGGCGCGCTCGGCCAGCCGCCGGTCGGTTTCCAGCACGGTCAGGCGGGCGTCGACCTCGCGGGCGAGCGCGGCGGCGCGGGCCGAGAGCGGGCCGAAGCCGACCTGAAGGATGCGCAGCGCCCGGTCGGACGGCAGCCGCTCGCGGCTCTCCGCCACGATCTTTGCCACGACCTCGGCGGCGGCCCGCGCCGTGGCGCCGCGCAGGTGGAAGGCGTCGAGCGCCGCCGGGGGCAGGCTCGCCGCGCTCACCGCCTCGCCGGCCACGATGCGCCCGACGAGGGCGGTGGTGTCGGCCAGCAGCACCAGTTCGGCGGCCAGTTCGGGATGGTCGGCCGCGATCCAGCGCATGGTCTCTTCGGGCGCCGGCAGGGTCACGTCCCGGCGCAGGCGCCAGATGCCCTTGTCCAGCGTCGCGAGGCCGCTGCTCTCGAGCGCGTAGAGGGCGTTGGTCGCCCAAGGACGCAGCGCCGCGGGCAGGCGGGTGTCGAGGGTCACCTTGCCCTTCTCGGACAGGCCCTCGGCCAGCCGGTAGGC
>NZ_BPRD01000333.1 GCF_022179745.1 Methylorubrum podarium | reverse complement strand
CGTGCGGGGAGAGGGGGATGCGCCTCCGACAGGCCGGAGAAAGGGCACGGGATGCAGCCGTCTCAGCCCGCCTGCGCTGCCAGCTCGCGCAGGATCGCGTCGCCCATCTCGGCGGTGCTGATCGGAGTCTGGCCCTCGCCGACGATGTCGCGCGTGCGGGCGCCGGCGGCGAGCGCGCGGGTGATCGCGCCCTCGACGAGGTCGGCGGCCTCGCCCAGCCCGAAGGAGTAGCGCAGGCACATGGCGAGCGAGCCGATCATCGCGATCGGGTTCGCGAAACCCTTGCCGGCGATGTCGGGCGCCGAGCCGTGGACAGGCTCGTAGAGGGCCTTGCGGGTGCCGCGGGCGTCGGTCGCACCGAGCGAGGCCGAGGGGAGCATGCCGAGCGAGCCGGTGAGCATCGCCGCGACGTCCGAGAGCACGTCGCCGAACAGGTTGTCGGTCACGAGCACGTCGAACTGCTTGGGGCGCCGCACGAGCTGCATGGCGCAGTTGTCGGCGAGCACGTGCTCCAGCTCGACCTCGCTGTAATGCTCGGCATGGACCCGGGTGACGACCTCCTTCCACAGGACGCCGGTCTTCATCACGTTGTTCTTCTCCGCCGAGGCGACCCGGCCGGAGCGCTTGCGCGCCAGATCGAAGGCGACGTGGGCGATCCGCTCGATCTCCGCGGTGGTGTAGACCTGCGTGTCGACCGCCCGCTTCGAGCCGTCTTCGAGCGTGGTGATCTCCTTCGGCTCGCCGAAATAGACGCCGCCGGTGAGCTCGCGCACGATCATGATGTCGAGGCCCTCGACCAGCTCGCGCTTCAGCGCCGAGGCGTCGGCGAGGGCCGGGTAGCAGATCGCCGGCCGCAGGTTGGCGAACAGGCCCAGATCCTTGCGCAGGCGCAGCAGGCCGGCCTCGGGACGGATGTCGTAGGCCACGCCGTTCCATTTCGGCCCGCCGACGGCGCCGAGCAGGATCGCGTCGGCCGCGTCGGCGCGGGCGAGCGTCTCGTCGGCGAGGGGCTTGCCGTGGACGTCGATGGCCGCGCCGCCGACGAGGTCGCGCTCGGTCTCGAAATCGGCGAGACCGGCCTGCCTGAGCCAGCCGACCACCTTCTCGACCTCGGCCATCACCTCGGGGCCGATGCCGTCGCCGGGCAGGAGCAGAAGCTTGTAGGTGGTCATGGGCTGGAATCCGGGCTGATGGCACGCGCCACGTTGACCGCGCTCTATCGGCGCGGCCCGGCGCCCGCAAGCCCGTCTCTCAGCCGGTGGGCTCGTCTCAGCCCGTTCGCTTGGCCGAGCGGAACGGACGCAGCATCCAGGCCATCCGCCCGACCTCGTCCTCGTCCGCCCGCTTGCCGGAGCGGACGGCGCGCTCGGGCGCGGAGGAGCCGATCTCGTGGACGATCTGCCCGAGCAGGGGCGGGATTTCCTGGCCGTACTCGTCGAGGAGCACGGCGGCGTCCAGCAGCGCCTGGACCTGATCGTCGGGAATCGGACGGCTCATGATCTGCGCGTCGAGCGCCTGATCGGCCAGCAACGTCGCGAGGCGGGAGACCTCCGACAGACCGGCCGGTGCCGAGAGACCGCTGCTCATCGATGGGGTGCCCTCATGATCGAACCGGAGCCCACGATACTCCGTGTTGGTGAGCCAATCCTTTCACCATGTTCGGCTCCCGCGTGCCGAATCCGGCCTGATCGTGATGGGACGGGGCGCCGCGGATGCTTCCCGAGAACGGCGGGGCCGGGCTAAGGTTCGGCCGTGCCTCGCCCAAGCCCCTCCCACCCCTCCGCCGCAGGACGCGGTTTCCTCACGCCGGAGGCCGGACCCGCTCCGGGCCGGGCGGACCTGTGGGCGCTCGCGCTGATCGGGCTCGCCGTGCTGACGGGTTCGGCTCAGGCCGGCTCGCCCCGCAGCGGAGCGAGCGCCTGCTACGTGACCGGCGGCGGCGCCCTCGAGATCTGCCGCTCAGAGAACGAGGCCGAGGGCGTCTACGCCGTCCCGCCGCCCTGCCGCTTCGTCCACGACGTGCAGATCCTGCGGCTGAAGGATACCGGGCCGCCGGGGCCGCTCCAGGTGATCTACCGGGCCGAGCCGCCGCGCCAGAGCGGTCGCCGAAGCGAGGATTCCTGCCCGGCCGACCTGCGCGCCACCGATCCCGCTTCGGGCGGCGCCGTGCGCATCGGCCGGCAGATCGAGACGCTGGCGACGATCCTGCCGCCGACCGATCCCCGCTTCTGGAGCGAGGGTCTCAAGGGCGCCGGTCCGGCCCGGGCCGAACAGCCGCGCCGCCGCAGCCGGGCGAGCCGGCAGGCACGGCGCGAGGCCCGCCGGGCGGCCCGCGAGGCGGGGCAGCAGGACAAGATGACCTTTCGCGCCCAGGCGCCCGTGCCGGAGGACGACCTGTCCGGCAACGCCATGATGGTCGCCGGGCGCGATTGGGCGGGCGACCCGTACTACGCCATCCTCGCCACCGCGACGGAACCGTCGGGGGAAGGCCGCCGCCGGGTGCTGGTGCAGGCGCGGACCTACGATTTCCAGAGCCTCGACCTGCGCGTCGGGGCCGATCCCGGCACCGAGTGGCGGCCGTTCGGGGCGCCGTCCGAGGAGAAGGGGCGTCGGCGCGGCCGCGGCCAGCCCGCGGCGGTCAAGCCCGCGCCGGTGCTCGACGACGCGGGCAAGCCGATCGTCGGCAACTGCGCCGCGCCGGGTTTCGAGGCGCGCGGCCTGACCGGCTCGATCAGCGTCGTCGATCGCGTCTACCACTACTTCTACACCGACGTGCTGCCCGCCGATTGCGACGCGCCGCGAGCCAGGCGGCGCATGGCCCTGTACCTGCGCACGAGCCGCGACCCCCTGGCCGAGCGCACGTGGTCGGCGCCCGTCACGCTGATCGAGAGCCTGCCCGCCGAGACCGAGATCCGCGTCGCCAAGGCGCGGGGCATGGACCGCTGGGCCGTGGCCTATTCCTGCTCGCGGCCGGTCACCGTCTCGGGCGGACCCGTGGCCGACATCTGCCTGCACTACACCGCCGACCTCTCGCCGGGCAGCGTCACCGCCCTGACGCTCTACGCCGAGCCGATCGCGGCCGGCCATTCCGCGGCCTATCTCGGCCTGCGCTCCGGCGGCGACGCCCTCGGGCGCTTCACCCGCGACGGCTTCGGCTGGATGACCGACCGCTACGGCAATCTCGACGCGCCGACGATCTACCCCGACAAGGGCGGCTTCCTGACCTGGCTCGACCGCCGGGCGCCGCGGAGCGACGGCAGCGACGCCTCCTCCCTCTACGGGCGGCCGGTCTACTGGGCCACCTGGACGGTGCGGCCGCGCGCGGCCCAACCCTGAACCGGTGACGATTCCGGCCGGACGTTCGACAGAGGGATGAGCGGCCCTCGCGCCACCGTCGATGATGAGAGAGCCTGCGCGCGGTCGCCGGGCCGGATCGGGCTCGCGAAGGCGCGGAAGGAGCAGGCCATGACGGTCACGACACTCGACTCCCTGGGCCAACGCCGCGGCGCCGACGTGCTGGTGGAGGTGCTGCGCTCGGAGGGCGTCCGCTACATCTTCGGCAATCCCGGCACGACCGAGTTGCCGCTGATCGACGCCCTGACGGACGCGCCCGACATCGCCTACGTCCTGGCGCTGCAGGAGGCGAGCGCCGTCGCCATGGCCGACGGCTACGCGCAGGGGGCACGGCGTCCGGGCTTCCTCAACCTGCACACCGCGGGCGGCCTCGGCCACGGCATGGGCAACCTGCTCAACGCCCAGATCTCCGGCACGCCGCTCGTGGTGACGGCGGGCCAGCAGGATTCGCGTCACGTCATCACCGATCCGCTGCTGTTCGGCGACCTGACCACCATCGCCGCCCCCACGGTGAAATGGGCGCGCGAGGTGACGAACGCCGACCAGCTTCCGGTGCTCCTGCGGCGCGCCTTCCACGATTGCGCGGCGGCGCCCTCGGGGCCGGTCTTCCTGTCGCTGCCGATGGACGTGATGGAGGCGATGACCGCCGCGCCGCTCGGCGAGATCTCCACCATCGACCACCACGCGGTGGCCGGGTCCCTCGACCGGCTCGCGGACCACCTCGCGGCCATCGCGCCGGGGCGGCTCGCCCTGATCGCCGGCGACGAGGTCGATGCCAGCGACGCCTCCTCCCAGGCGGTGCGGCTCGCCGACCTCCTGGCGGCGCCGGTCTACGGCTCGTCCTGGCCGGCGCATATCCCGTTCCCGACCGCCCACCCGCTCTGGATGGGCAACCTGCCGACCAAGGCGAGCGGCATCGCCGAGATCCTGGGCCGCTACGACGCGGTCTTCGCCCTCGGCGGCAAGTCGCTCATCACGGTGCTCTACACGGAAGGCTCGGCCGTGCCGCCGGGCACGCAGGTGTTCCAGCTCTCGGCGGATGCCCGCGACCTCGGCCGCACCTACGCGACGCGGCTCTCGACGGTGGGCAACGTGCGCGCCTCCCTCGACGTGCTGCTGCCGCTCCTGGAAACACGTCTCGCGCCCCGCGCCGAGACCTATGCCCGCCTGCGCCGCGAGGCCGTCGCCGCCTACGACGCGCGCCGGGCCGCCCTGGCGGCCAAGGCGCAGGCCGCGTTCGCCGATCCCGTCATCCATCCCCTCGTCGCCGCCTGGGAGATCGCCCGCGTCGTCGGCTCCGACGTCGCGATCATCGACGAGGCGCCCGCGACCCTGGGGCATCTGCGCACGATCCTGCACAGCACCTGGACGCGGCAATACGCGTCGATCCGCGGCGGGGTGCTCGGCTGGGGCATGCCGGCCTCGGTCGGCTTCTCCCTCGGGCTCGACCGGGCGCCGGTGGTCTGCATCGTCGGCGACGGCGCGGCGATGTACTCGCCCCAGGCGCTCTGGACCGCCGCCCACGAGCGGCTGCCGGTGACCTTCGTCGTGATCAACAATGCCGAGTACAACATCCTGAAGCAGTTCATGAAATCGCAGACGCACTACGCCTCGGTGCGCGCCAACCGCTTCATCGCCATGGACCTCACCGAGCC
Organism: Methylorubrum podarium; assembly: GCF_022179745.1. Classification (GTDB taxonomy): domain Bacteria; phylum Pseudomonadota; class Alphaproteobacteria; order Rhizobiales; family Beijerinckiaceae; genus Methylobacterium; species Methylobacterium podarium. The sequence goes on along the minus strand of NZ_BPRD01000333.1, from coordinate 22,477 downwards.
GCGCCTCGACTTCCTGGCGCTCGCGGCCTCGATGGGCGTTCCCTCCCGGCGGATCGAGCGGGCGGAGGACATCGCCGGGGCGGTAGAGGCGGGGATCCGTTCGGGCGAGCCGAACCTCGTGGAGGTGGTGGTCAGCGCGGTATGACGGCTTCCCCGCGAGCGACGCCGCCGACCCTCGTCTTCGACACGGATTGCGTCCTCTGCGCCGGGACGGTGCGGTTCGTGCTGGCGCACGAGCGCGACGATCGTCTGCACTTCATGGGCGCGTGGTCCGCCGAGGGTCTCGCCCTCGCCGCCTGCCACGGCTTCACCGCGGAGGATCTGAACGGCACCTTCCTGCTGGTTCGGGACGGCCGGGCGCTGACGCGTTCGGATGCCGCGCTCGCCGTGGCGCGGCATCTCAGGGCGCCGTGGCGCTGGTTCGGGCTGCTCAGGATCGTCCCGAGACCGCTGCGCGACCGCCTCTACGGCCTCGTCGCGCGATACCGATACCGCCTGTTCGGGCGCCGCGAGGATTGCGCCCGCGTGCCGCCGGAGCAGCGGCACCGGTTCCACGGGGTGCAACCGGCGGACCCGCCGCAGCCGTAGACGCCGATCAGGCCTTGCGGGCCACCGTGAAGCGGGCGGCGTCCTTGAGCACCTGCGCCCGCTCGCCCCAAGGGGCGACGGCCTCCTCGCACAGCGCCACCAGCCGGTCGCACTCGGCCCGCGCGCCGTCGAGGCCGAGGCGGTCGACAAGGGTCGCCTTGCCGGCATCCTTGTCCTTGCCCGTGGCCTTGCCCATCGCTTCCGGCGAGGCCTCCCGATCCAGGATGTCGTCGGCGACCTGGAAGGCTTGGCCAAGCGCCTTGCCGTAGCGCAGCAACGCCGCCCGCTCGTCGGCATTCGCGCCGCCGACCAGGGCGCCGGCCTCGACGGAGAAGGCGAGGATCGCGCCGGTCTTCATCGCCTGCATCCGCAGGGTGTCGTCGATATCCATGTTGGCCGGGCCGAAGCGCCCCTCGGCCGAGAGGTCGAGGAGCTGGCCGCCGACCATGCCGCCGAGCCCGGAGGCGCGGGCCAGCCCGAGCACCAGCTCCGCCCGGATCGCCGGATCGGGCTGCCAGCGCGGGTCGGCGGTGACCTCGAAGGCCAGGGTCTGGAGCGCGTCGCCGACGAGGATCGCGGTGGCCTCGTCGTAGGCCTTGTGGACGGTGGGCTTGCCGCGGCGCAGGTCGTCGTCGTCCATGGCCGGCAGGTCGTCGTGGACGAGGCTGTAGCAGTGGACGAGCTCGACCCCGGCACCGGCCGCGAGCGCGGCCTCCTCGGCGCCGCCGAGCATCCGCGCGGTCTCGATGGCGAGGAACGGCCGCAGCCGCTTGCCGCCGCCGAGCACGGCGTGGCGCATCGCCTCCATCAGCCGCGGCGGCCGGGCGATCTCGCCGGCCTGAAGGGTCGGCCCGAGCAGATCGACGAGGAACGTCTCGACGGTGCCGGCGACCTGAGCGAGCCTGTGGGTAAAGTCACCCGTATAGGCGTCCGCCTTGACCGAGGGGTGGGAAGCCTGCGTTGAGGTCATCGGGACTGGCCTGGATCGGGGAGGGGCGGACGCAAGGTGGCGGTGCCGGAGGAGAGCGAGGCGGAACGGCACGGGCGCGACCTGCGAAGGATCCCTTCGAGGCCTCTCGCGAGGACAGCCGCATCGCGGAATCCTGGTCCGAGGCGCCGAACCGGGCTGCGGCGCGCCGCCACCCTGATCACGCTGGCTCCCATTGCCATTCTTGCCTTCACGCTCACGCTCGCGCTCGTCTATAGCGTGGCGACCCCGCCCTCAACCCTGATGCTCGGGCGTTGGTTGACGCTCCAGGGCGTGCAGCGGGACAGCGTGCCCCTCGAGGCGATCGCCCCGGCGCTGGTCCAGGCGGTGATCGCCTCGGAGGACCAGCGCTTCTGCCTCCACAACGGCGTCGATTGGGGGGCGCTGCGCGATGTGGTGGACGACGAGGAGGGCCCGAGCCGGGGAGCCTCCACCATCACCATGCAGACGGTCAAGAACGTCTTCCTCTGGCCCGGCCGCTCCTACATCCGCAAAGGGCTGGAGATCCCGCTCGCGGTGATGGCCGACGCGGTCTGGGGCAAGCGCCGGACGATGGAGATCTATCTCAACGTCGCCGAGTGGGGGGAGGGCATCTTCGGCGCCGAGGCCGCCGCCCGCCACTGGTTCCGCAAGAGCGCCCGCGACCTGACCCGCAACGAGGCCGCGCTGCTGGCCGCCGTGCTGCCGAACCCGATCCAGCGCAGCGCCGGCAAGCCGACCCGCGGGGTGCGGGCGATCGCGGCGCGCATCCAGGGGCGGATGGGGCAGGTCGAGGGGCTGATGGGGTGCTTGAGGCGGTAGGGGTCAAAGGTCGGAACCTGGGAAACGGTCGGGACGCTTTGTCAGGGTGCAACGTGCCGTTGCCTCATCGAAACCGGACCGGCTTCGTGCTACGTCGTCGGGGCTATGGCGAAACTCCGCAAAGACTCAGCAGAAACGCCTGCCGCGAAGGGGGCGGCAACGTCGTTGGAGGTGCGCAGCGCGAAGACCGGGCAGATCGTGACCGTGAGGGGTGTCGGTGCCCTCAAGGGGCGCGATCTCAAGCTCGAACGTCGCGTCAGCCTGCTGAAGCCGATCGCCGAACAGGCCCTCGCGCAGCGTCCCACCGAGGACGAGTCCGAGTAGTCCTTGTCGGGCGTTCTCCTCGATACCCACGCGCTCTACTGGCTCGTGAGCGGCGCGAAACCACTCGCCGCCGAGGCGTTGGTCGCGATCGGCGAAAGTCAGGCGATCGGCAAACTCTTCGTCTCCCCGGTCACGGCGTGGGAGCTGTCGATCGCGGCACGGAAGCCCACGCACAAGGATCCGCCACGTCTCGAGACGAGCGTCGCGCGGTGGTTCGGCGCGGCTCTTCGTGCGACCTCTGCGAAGGTCATCCCGATAGGGCTGAACATTGCGATCGAGGCGGCGGAAGTGCCGCTCGTGACCGGCCACAAGGATCCGGGTGATTGCTATCTGATAGCGACATCGCGTGTCCGGAAGATTCCGATCGTCACCCGTGACCCGATCATCGCTCGGCTCTCGGCGGGCGGGTACTTGGATGTCATCGCCTGCTGATACGGTTTCCGGCTGATCACCTCGGGCCGTACCCCATCCCGTCATCGCGAGGCGGAGCCGAAGCGATCCAGCGCGCGACCTCTCCGGAATGGTCGCGCCCTGGATTGCCACGGCTTCGCCTCGCAATGACGGCGGATGGTGAAACCGAAGTGATCAACCGGAAACCGTATGAGGCGGCCGCGTGACGTCTGCCGCACTCAATCGCCCTCCGCCTCGCACAGCCGCGTCACCGCCCGCTCATAGGCCTTCGCGTCGAACTTCCTGAGCGAGTTCTCGCTCTGGTAGCGCACGCTCCCGAAAATCTTGCGGGTCTGCCACGGGCGGTCGTGCAGCCCGAAGATCCAGGCGACGTTGGTGAAGGAGTTCGCGTCGCGCCCGTCGAGGAAGTAGCGGTTGTTGAGCCGCAGCGTCCGGGCGAACGCCTCTTCCGGCGAGGGTGACCATTCGAGGATCTTCTTGCCCCAGTACATGCGCAGCTGGTTGTGCATGTAGCCCGTCTCGCGCATCTCGCGCATGGCGACGTTCCAGTAATGGTCGCGGGTCTTTCCCTCAGCCAGCTCCTCCTCGGAATAGAGGGTCGGACGCTCGTCCTCGGCATGCTCGGCCAGCGTCTTGCGGGCCCATTCGGGGACGGCGCGGGCGTAGTCGTCGTAGCCCTGCGTGTGGAAGACGTGGTTCATCGCCAGCTCGCGCCGGACGATCAGTTCCTCGAGATAGGCCGAGCGGTCGTCGCGGTCGCCGTCCTCGGCGGCGCGGATCGCCAGCGCGATCTCGACCGGCGAGATATGCCCGAAATGCAGGTAGGGGCTCATATGCGAGGCGGCCCCGGCTTCCGGCCTGTTGCGGCCGGCGCCGTAGCCGGCGAACGCGTCCTGCAGGAAGCTTTCGAGGCGTCCGGCAGCCTCGGTGTAGCCGCCGCGGAAGCGTTTCACCGGGCCGACCGTGGTGTCGAGCGTCAGTTCCGAGAGAAGCCGGTCCGGGTCGGAGACGTCGAGGCCGTCCTTCAGCTTCAGCCGCTTGATCAGCCCTCCGGCCGGGTTCTCGACCTTGCGCGGCTCCAGCGGCTCCAGGAAGTCGTCCCAGATCTTCTGAAGCTTCGGGCGCAGGGTGCGGGCGGCGTATTCGTGCTTGGTCGAGGCGGTCTCGACCGGGACCACGACGTCGCCCTCGACCTGGACGATCCGGCACTTCGCCTTCCGTTCGATCGCGCCGTACCATTCCTTCTGGATCGCGAGGTAGCCGCGGTCGAGCACCAGCAGGGCGGCCCTCTCCGAGAGGTCGATGGCGACCTCGGCCGGCGTCCCCCGGCGCACGAGGAAGGCGACGCCGCGCGTCTCCAGGGCGGCGGCCGCGTCGGCGAGCCCCTGCAGCAGGAAGGCGTAGTGCCGGGCATTGGCCTCGGGGAAGCCGTTGGCGCCGTCGAGCAGGCCGAAGCAGACGAGAAGCGGGAGCTTGAGGCGGTTGGCTTCCTCGACCGCCAGTTCCAGCGCCGGATTGAACGGGACGCGCATGGATTGCTGCATCAGGTACAGCACGGCGTCGGCGCCATCCCGTGGCGGCACGTCGTTCAGCACCCGGATGCGGGCCGGTTGGATCGCCATCGCTCGAACATGCCCCCGTCTCGGCCGGTCTCGCCTGACGTCACCGGGGCGGGCGGCCGAATCGGACCCGGCCGCGTGATTCGGGCTTCACCCGTCGGCGACGCGAGGCGGACGGCGCGTCGGGGCAGGGAATGCACCAGCGCGGCAAACGTTGCATTGTCGTCGCGCCGACATGGGCCGGCCGCTCGTCGGCGGACGCGGCGACGGAACAGAATTCGCGAAGCGCCTCAATGATCTGGCGCGCTCGCACATCAGATCGGGCGCCGCCATCTACTGCGACGGCCGCCGCGATCACTGCTCTCGGCCCGCGGAAGCGCATGCGGCATTTGAGTGACAGAGCTCCGGCGACGTGTGCCCGCACACGCGCGAAAGCGACCATTGCCGGCCAAACGACTTGAAAAATTCCGGGCAAAGAGCATTTTGTGCATTGCGGGAACGCGGACGGCGTCCGCCTCCCGCTGCCCTCCTTGGGCGTTTCCTCCCTAGACTTCGGGCCGCTCTTCACGGGCGGCTTTTTTTTGTCCCGGTGCCCACCCTGTGATCCGCCGGCCCCGTCATCCGCGGGCGCGGGCGCGGATCATGAAATTGTCGTAGGTGTACTCGGCCACCTGGAACCAGAGGTACTCCTCGTTCCGGAAGGTCTTCATCGCGTCGTAGATCCGCTTGAAGTCCGGGTTCTTGGCCGAGAGGTCGGCATAGACCTCGTTGGACGCCTTCAGCGCCGCCTCCATCACGTCCTGCGGGAAGGGGCGGAGCTGCGCCCCGCCCGAGACGAGCCGGCGCAGGGCCTGCGGGTTGCGCGCGTCGTAGCGCGCCTGCACCTCGGCATTCACCTGGGCCGCTGCCCCCTGCAGGATGGCGCGGTAGGTCTTCGGCAGGCCCTTCCAGGCCTCGGCGTTGATCCAGAAATGCAGGAGGGCGCCGCCCTCCCAGAAGCCCGGGTAGTGGTAGATCGGCGCGACCTTCTGAAGGCCGAGCTTCTCGTCGTCGTGCGGGCCGATCCACTCGGCGGCATCGAGCGCCTTGCTCTCCAGCGCGGCGTAGATCTCCGGCCCCGGCGTCGCCTGAACCGCCGCGCCGAGCTTGGCCAGAACCGTGGCGCCGAGCCCGCCGATGCGCAGCTTGAGCCCCTGGAGGTCGCCGACCGTCTTGATCTCCTTGCGGAACCAGCCGCCCATCTGCGCGCCGGTATTGCCGCCGGGCAGGGCCACCAATCCGTTCTTGGCGAAGATCTCAGCGAACAGCTCCGACGCGCCGCCCTGCAGCCACCACGCATTCTGCCCGCGCGCGTTGAGCCCGAACGGCATCGCCGTGGCGAGCGCGAAGGCGGGGTTCTTCGCCATGCCGAAACTGGCCGGCGCGTGGCCCATCTCGGACTTGCCGCCCCCGACCGCGTCGAGCAGCCCGTCGGCCGGGATCGACTCGCCCGCGGCCGAGACCTGGATCTGGAAGCGTCCGTCGGTCGCCTCGGCCACCGCCTTGGCGAGGCTCTCCGAGGCGCCGAACAGGATGTCGAGGCTGCGGGCATAGCCCGACGTCAGGCGCCAGCGCAGCTCGGGCGCGGATTGCTGGGCCTGGGCGGGACTCGCCAGCGGTCCGGCGGCGCTCAAGCCGGCGCCGAGTCCGGCGGTCAGCAGGGCGCGGCGCTGCACGGTCTTTGGCATCGATCTCCTGGGCATGGATCTCCCGGCTCGTCCCGCTCTGCGCGACCGCCCTTCCGCTGGCCGACCGTTGCCATACACGTGAAGGCCGCCATCGGGAAACCGGAGCGCGCCCCGTCGCCTCCCGCCTCCGGGCGTGATAGCAGGCTCGGCGTGAATACCGAGAAGCTCAGCCTCCACACCGTCTGCGGCCTCGACGAACTCGTCGAGCACCAGGCCCGCGGCGTCAGCCACGTCCTGTCGATCCTCGATCCCGATCGGGCGGATCCGGAGGCGTTCGGCGCCTACGGCACCCACCGGCGCACGGTCCTGCGCTTCCACGACGCCATCGAGCCGGCGCCGGGCATCGTGCTGCCGGAGCGCGCGGACATCGAGAAGATCCTGGCCTTCGGCCGCGACGCCATCGCCGATGGCGGCGAGGTCCACATCCTCGTCCACTGCCATGTCGGCATCTCGCGCTCGACCGCGGCGCTGGCGACCCTGTTCGCCGAGGCGGAGCCCGACACGCCGGCCGAGGACCTCATCGCCCGCCTCCACGAGCAGCGGGAGAAGGCGTGGCCGAACGCGCGCATGATCGCCTTCGCCGACGAGATGCTCGGACGGCAGGGCAGCCTCAGCGAGGCGGTCCGCCGGCTGCACGCGCTGCAGCTGCGCAAGCGTCCGCATCTCGATCAGGTGATGCGGGACCTCGGCCGGGGCGCGGAGGTGGACGCGGCCCTGCGCGACTGACGGGGTCCGTTCGCCCCGCCCCGATCCATCTCGGCGTCAGTTCGATTTGGCCGGGGTGAAATTGCCGTCGCGCCAGACGTAGAGCACGTAGCCCTGGGCGGTGATGTCGCCCTTGGCGTCGAAGCCGACGGAGCCGAGCACGAGGTCGAAGCGCTCGTTGTGAAGGGCCTTGGCGATCGGGCCGGGCTCGGTGCTGCGGGCGAAGTTGCCGGCTTCCACGAGCGCCTGGAGAGCGGCGTAGCCGTAGATCATCGAGCCGTCCGCCTCGATCCCCTGCGCCTTGAAGGCGGCGACCACGCCCTGCGCCTCGGGTTTCCGGCTCGGATCGAGGTAGAACGTCATCAGCACGCCGTTGCTGGCGGGTCCGGCGATCTTGGCGAAGTCCGGCGTCGCGATGGCCGACGTCCCGAACCATTGCGGGCGAAAACCCCGCTCGGCCGAGATGCGGACCAGCCGGCCCATCTCCTGCGCGTCGCCTCCGTAATAGACCACGTCGATGCCCGCCCCCTTCAGCCGGTCGGCGAGCGCGGCGTCGTCGGCATCGGTCGGCTGGAAGGCGGTGGACAGGGCCTCGTTCACGCCGATGCGGTTCAGGTTGTCCTTCGTCGCCGCCGCGAGGGTGCGCGAGGCCGGCGACAGGTCGCTGAGGATGGCGATCTTCCGATCGCGGAACCGCTCGGCGAGGATCGCCGCCGAGAGCTTCGCCTGGTCGTCGTCGCGGCCGCAGACCCGGAAGATCGTGGGCAGGCCGCGGTCGGTCAGCTTGGCGGCGACGGAGGCCGCGGTGATCATCACGATCCCGTTGACGGCGTAGACGTCCGACGCGGCCAGCGACGCGTTCGAGCAGACATGGCCCACCACGAGCCGCACGCCCGAGTTCACGTAGTGGTTGGCGACGGCCACGGCCTGATTCGAGTCGCAGGAATCATCCTGCACGTCGAGCACGATGGTCTCGCCGTTCATGCCGCCCTTGGCGTTGGCGTCCTTCGCCGCCGCCTCGACGCCGCGCAGAACCTGTTCGCCGACGGTGACATAGGGGCCGGTGCGCGGCACCGCGACGCCGACCTTGACCTCCGCTCTTGCCGGGACGGCCGTCGCAAGCACGGCCAACAGCGCGAGGGAGGTCGCAGCGAGGGCGAGGGGGCGTCGGACCGTCATGGCGCCTCTTTCCCAGCCCGCTGCCCCGTTGCCAAGGTCTGTCGGTCCGGACCGTTGTCGTCTGTCAGGATCACCGTCCTGTGCCGGCTCCCTATTCGGGACCGGCACGGCCGCGGATCCGACATCGCATTCGATGCATGGAATGACGCGGGCTGGGCCTTTGGCAAGTCGGGATCTCGATGAAGCGGGCGGTCTTTCGCGGGGGAGGGGCGTGCGCGCGGTGCGCCCGCACCCGCGCACCGCCCGGACGATGGTCCTATCGCGTGACGGTGTAGATCGAGGCGCCCGCGGCGACCGGCGAGGTCACGGTGGAGAATACGCTCAACACCTTGCCCAGCTCCGCGAACGGTGAACTCGACACGTAGACGAGGTCGCGGTTGCGCATCCGGAAGCTCTGGCTCAGGAACAGCCCCTGCGGGTCGCGCAGGTTCACCCGGTACACCACCGGCACCTGCGGCGAGGCCAGGAGCGGCGAGTTCGGCCGCAGCCGCCGCACCACCGCCGCCGGCTCGTAGCGGAACAGGAACACGCCCTCCGGATCGGCCTGGGTCTCGCGCAGACCCGCGGCGCGGGCCAGCGCCTGCGACAGCGTCAGCCCGTCGGCCCCGAACGGCACCTCGGTGGTGTTGCCGAGCGCGCCGACCGACAGGAAGGTCTGCGGATCGCGCACCAGCGTCAGCGTGTCGTCGGGTCGCACGAAGATGTTCTCGCGCGGGTTGGCGACCACCGTCGTCATCGGCACGGTGACGGTACGGTTGCCGCGCGATAGCCGCACGAAGGTCTCGGCCACCGGCGTGCGCACGCCGCCGGCCTGGGCGATGACGTCGAGCAGCCGGTCGCCGCGGCCCGACAGAGGCACGCGCTTGCCCGTGGCCGCCTCGCCGGTGACGGTGACCGATTGCGAGACCGGCTTGGTGACGGAAACGAGCACCTGCGGCTGGATCGCCTTGCCGGCGAGTTCGGTCTCGATCAGCGCCTGGACGTCCTGGGTGCGGCGGCCGACGACCTTGATGCGGCCGGCGTACGGCACGGTGATGCCGCCGTCGGGGCCGACCACCTGCTCGGGGATCGTGGCGGACTTGGAGCCGGCGGAGAAGCGGTCGGAGACGAGCGGGCCGGAGAACAGGCCGCCGGCACCGGCCTCCCAGACCTGGACGGCGACCGAGTCACCGATGCCGATCACCGGTTCGACGGCGGGGCGATGGTCGCCGAAGGTGACGAGGAGGCTGTCGAGGGGGCGGGTTCGGAGGGACTCGACGATGGCGGGGGTGACGTCGATGATCTCGTAGCGGGCGAACAAGCCCTCGGCGGTGGCGATGTCGGCGCCGCTCTCGATCGCCGAGGTGGTCGGCCCGGCCGCCGGCAGGACCGAGCATCCCGACACGGCAAGGGAGCCCGCGAGGATCGCCAGGGCGGCAGCGCTTTTCATGGAAGACTCCATCCGGGCCGGGGTGGACCGTTTGGTCACGTCCGTCCCCCTCCCGATAGCCGCGCAATCACTGCGAACCATTGAATACCGGCCCCGGCCTGACTCTTGATTGACGCGTACGATGCGCCGATGGCCGGCGAGCGCTCACGCAGCAATGCGTCACCACCGTGGCACGGCCACGCTTATCCCCCCAATCCCGTCCGTTTCGGGAAGACGGCGTCCCGCAGGACACAGCCCAGCTGTGCCGCGGTGAGGTCGATCCGGGCCGGCGACGGGGTGTCGTCGCGACCGAACCGGAACAGGGCGTAGTCCGTCGCGACCGGGCCGGAGGCGGGGGGGCGGCACTCCGGCAGCGACGGGGCATGGTCGCCGAACACGCAGAGCGTCGCCCGGCGGCCGGCGAGCCCGTCGATCAGCCGCTCCACCGCCGCGCCGGTATGCACGACGTGGTGGAGATACTGCGCCAGCGGGTCGTCGATCCCGGCGAGGCGGCCCGCCTTCCAGGGGCCGTGATTCTCCATGGTGACGCAGAAGACGAAGGTGCGTCCTCCGGGGGCATGGCCTCCAACCGGAGCCACCTCCGCGAGGATGCGTTCGGCGACCGCGACGTCGGCGATATAGGGGCCGATGCGGGGCGCGCCGGCAAAATCCTCCTCCATGACGAGGCGGTCGAAGCCGAGGCTCCGAAACACCCGGGCCCGGTCGAAGAAGTCGCGGTGGAACGGATGGACGAACACCGTCGCGAACCCGGCGGCGCGGGCGAGCCGGGCGAGGCTCGACGGCTCCTCGCCCTTGCGGGCGAGATAGGGGTCGTAGCGGCCGAAGCCGAGGAGGTCGGGGTCGAGGCCGGTGAGCACGGCGTGCTCGGCGCGCATGGTGTAGGCGCCGTGCGCGGGGACCGCGAGGCGGCCGTACTGCGCCGCTTGCGCCCGGATCCGCGGCATGAGCGGAAGCTCCGGTCCTCCGAGCCGGGCCGGGTCGAGGAAGGATTCGAGCTGGACGACCACGACGACCTCGTCGTCGGGATCGCCTCCGGTGTTCAGCGGGGACCGCGCGTGTTCCTCGCCGAGACGGCGCAGGGCGTAGCCCATCATGGTCGCGACGAGGCCGTAGCGCGCGACGTCGGCGGTGAGGTCCGGCCGCGGGAAGAGCCGGCGCAGGGCGCTCTGCCCCGGCCGGGTCAGCCCCGCGAAGGCGAGAGCCGCCAGCCCGGCCGGCAGTCCGAGGATCGCGAGCAGCGACGCGCCCGCCGTGTCCGGCAGGGCTGCCGGTTCCAGGACGTACCACGCGACGACCGTGGCAACGCCGATGAGCAGCGGCCCGGCGATCCGGAGGTCCGTCAGCGGGAGAGTGTAGTAGAGCTGCGGGTGGCGCGGCACCTGGGCGAGCAGGGCGAGGTCGCTGAACACCACCGGCTCGCCGATCACCTTGCGCTTCAGCCGATCCACCACCGCGAGGATGGCGAGCGTCAGCAGGCAGGACGACGCGGCGAGCCAGGGCCGCCACGAGAACTGGAACCAGAACAGCGTGATCAGGGCGTAGCCGGCCGCCCGGATCGCCAGGTCCCGCGGACGGAGGCTCGGGGCGCGCGGCGAGGCCGCGGCCTCGATGGCGAAGGCGCCCAAGAGCGAGACGACCAGCGCGACCGCCAGCGGAACGAGAAGGGTCGAGAGGCTCATGCCGTCGTCAACGGCCGGATTCGCTGCGCACGCCGCGGCGGGCGCGCAGGCGGCGCAGGATCGGGTTGATCACGGCATAGCGCAGCCGCATCGTCGCGTGGCGCGCCGCGCCCAAGGCAAGCCGCGAGGGGCCGGCGGCGGCCCGGGCTTCGCTGAGCCGGTCGAGCAGGTGCTCCGGCGTGCAGGGCTTCATCGCCACCGGATCGAGGTAGAGCGGGTAGAGGATCAGCGCGCCCGCCACCAGTTCGTCGAGGGACAGCGTGCGGCCGCGCCCGGCACCGGGCGCCAGATCCTCGGTGAGGCCCCAGCCGGCGTAGAAGGGACGGCCGTGGACGGCGACGGTCAGGCCCCGGATCAGCGCCTCGAACCCCGCCAGCGAGGTCATGGTCTCGACATGGTGGCAGCGATCGAGAAGGTCGACGATGGAGAGGCCGCCAACCACGCGGTCGGCGAGGCGCCGCACGGCGTCGTCCGGGATCGCGCCCGGCCGGAACCCGGCCTCGACGTCGGGATGCGGCTTGTAGAGCAGGAAGGCGTCCGGGTTGCGGGCGCGGGCCGCCTGCAGGAGGGCGAGGTTGCCGCGCACCTGCGGCGAGCCGGTCAGCACCGAGGCGTCGTCCTCGACCTGACCCGGCACCAGCACGATCCGCCGGTCGGTCGGCCAATCCTCGCCCATCGCCGCCAGGCCGACATTGTACTTGCTCAGGCGCCGCGCCACGATCGATTCGCGTAAGGCGGCCGCGCGGGCGGTCAGCCCGGACGGGAACTCGGCCTCCTTCAGCGTACGGGCCAGCCGGCTCTCGATCCGCGGGTCGTAGTAGATGCCGAGGTCGTCCACGACGATGGAGGCGCCGGGCTGCAGGCTGGCGCCGAGCCCGACGGAGCGCAGGAAGCCGTCCTCGATCCGCGCGAAGGGTAGGCCGGCCTCCGCGCAGAGGCGCGGGAGCTGCTCCGGGCAGCGGGTCGCCCAGGCCTGGACCCGGCCGCCGTGGCCGCGGGCGAGCGCCGCCGCCTCCTCCGCCGTCATGGTGTGGAGCGGTGGCCCCGCCGGCCCGGTCGCGAAGACGTCGAGCGCGGCCCGCTTCCACCCGGAGACGCCGACGAGGACGACGCGGCGGTCGTTGCCGAGAAAGCGGTCGCGCAGCCACGCCACCCGCTCCGCCGCCTCCGCGAGCGGGATCGGCCGCCGGGTCCAGGGATCGAAGCCGTGCACGCCCGCGCCGTAGCCGAGCGCCAGGAACGCCGCCTCGTCCGCCGGAAGCGGACCCGCGGCGGGATCCGGGCACAGGGGCGCGAAGCCGGCCGAAGCCGCTTCGCATGCCGCGTCCCAGCGCGCCACGTGGATGCGCCCGGCGAGGGGAAACAGCGACCAGGGATCGGCCGGGGCCGCGATCACCGCGAGCCGCGGATCGACGGGCAGACCATCCCGCGGGCAGCCCTCGGGGCCGGCGGCGACGAAGCGCGTCCGCGGATTCGCCGCGAGAAGCCGTGTCAGGAAGGCGTGCAGGGCGGAGCGCGACGCGGCGGTGTCCGGATCGACCAGCGCGAGGTCGGGCGGCGATTCCCCGGCAAAGGCGGTCAGCGCGGCGTCCGCGATGCCGCGGGGAAATCGGTTGGCGCCCGACAGCCCGCGTGCGCGCAGAAGGTCGCCGAGATCCGGCGAGGGCGGCTCTCCGCCGACAGGGCGGCCGCGGTAGCGGATCCGCAGGCTCGACAGGCCGGTCTTGGGCGTGTCGTAGGGGCTGAGGAGGGGGCCGGGCGACACCCGCAGGATCGCCCTGCCGTCCGCCGCGCCGGCCGCGGACCACAGGGCCGGCGGGCCGGGCGAGCGGAAGGTGAGCGCGGCTCCCGTCGCCGCCTCGATCTGCGCGCGCAGATGCCGGACCGCCCGCCCGAGCGGCAGGAAGGAGCGGGGCAGCCCGGTATCCCCGTGCGGCTCGATGTGGCGCAGGTCGATCATGTCGAGGCCCGCTCCATAGCCCAAGCGGTGGTCGCGGCCCAGGCCGGTCCGAGCATGGGCCGCATCTGATGTCCGAGTCTCACGTCCGACGAAACGGCCGGCACCGGCCTGCGCGAAGCATTTTTCAGGGGATGGATTTCGACCGGACACATCGGAGCCGCAATCTGGCGCGAGAGGATCACCGTCCGATCGTCGCAGGGGCTGCGTGATCGATCGGCAACGGAGACGGAAAATTCTCTCGGTGTCATCGCGCAACGGTTGTCGTTCGCGGGTCTGCCGTGAGAGGCCTTCGGCCGGAAAGCGCAACGCAGATCGCTTCACGACTAGGGATTGAGCGCCTGGGAATGTCGCAGCCTCGTGCCCATGCCATAGGCCGCCACGGCGCCACGTTCCTGTTCCTGCAGGGGATCGCCTCCCCGTTCTTCTCCGTCCTCGGCGCGGCCCTGCGCGAGCGCGGCCACGGCGTCCGCCGCATCAACTTCTCCGCCGGCGACTGGCTGTTCTGGCCCCATCCTGCGGACCACTACCGCGGCAGGCGCGAAGGCTGGGAGGCCTATCTCGAAGCCTATATCCGCACGCATGCCGTCACCGACATCGTGCTGTTCGGCGATTGCCGTCCCTACCATCAGGCCGCGGTGCTCGTCGCCAAGCCGATGGGCGTGCGCATCCACGTGTTCGAGGAGGGCTATATCCGGCCCTACTGGATCACCTGCGAGGCGGGCGGCGTGAACGGCAACTCGACCCTGCCCAAGCGGGCGGAGGAGATCCGGGAGCTCGCCCGCAGGCTGCCGCAGCCCGGCCGGGCGATGCCGCTCACCGGGGACATGGCCCGGCGCAGCCTGTGGGATATCGGCTTCAACATCGCCAATATCGGCTTCCCCTACCTCTATCCGGGGTTCCGCACGCACCGGCCGAACCATATCGCGGCCGAATATGCCGGCTGGATCAGAAAGTTCGTGCGCCGCCGCCGCACCCGCCGCGAGGCGGCGCGGGTGACCGAGATCTACCACGCGATCAACGCCGACTATTTCCTGCTCCCGCTCCAGCTCGACAGCGACTACCAGATCCGCGTCCACTCGCCCTTCCTCGGCGTCGAGGGCTTCATGGACCGGGTGATCGCCTCCTTCGCCAAGAATTCCCAGGCGCCGACGCGGCTCCTGGTGAAGCTGCACCCGCTCGACAGCGGCATCATGAACTGGCGCAAGCGCGCCCGCCAATCGGCCAAGCGCCACGGCTGCAACGACCGGCTCGACTTCATCGACGGCGGCGACCTGACGAAGCTCATTGACGGCAGCCGCGGCGTCGTGCTGGTGAACTCCACCGTCGGGATGCTCGCCCTCGAGCGCGGGCGGCCGACCCTGGCCTTCGGCTCGGCGGTCTACAACATGCCGGGCCTGACCCATCAGGGCGACATCGACACCTTCTGGCGCGACCCGAAGGCGCCGGACGGCTCGCTGGTGCAGGATTTCTTCCGGGTCGTCATGCACCGGACCCAGATCAACGGCGGCTACTTCTCGCGCTCGGCGATCGAGCGGGCCGTGGCCGGCGCCGTTCCGCGCCTGGAGGCGGCGCTGCCGCCCGCCTCCCTCGCCGCCGCCCGCGACACCCTGGAACAGGCCGGCCGCGACGGAAGCCTCTCGCCGGCCTATTGACCGCCGGCCTTCGAAGCGGGTCCAGTTTCCTTCGGCCGGGACCCGGCTTCTCGCGGAAAGATCACTCTCCTTGCCCGTCATCCTCATCACCGGCGCCTCCAGCGGCATCGGCGCGGCCCTCGCGCGCTTCTACGCGGCGACGGGCGCGCGCCTCGTGCTCACGGGCCGCGATCGGGAACGGCTGGAGGCGGTGGCGCAGGACTGCCGGGGACGGGGCGCCGAGGTGCGCACGCGGCTGATCGACGTGCGCGAGCGGGAGGCGGTCGGCGCCTGGATCCGCGAGACCGACGCGGCGAGCCCCCTCGATCTCGTCATCGTCAACGCTGCGGTGAACGGAGGCCACCCGTCCGGCGACCTCGAGACCGAGGCGACGGGCTTCGAGACGGCGGACATCAACCTCACCGGCGCACTCAACGTGATGCTGCCTTGCGTGACCCTGATGAGCGGCCGCGGCCGCGGGCAGATCGCGCTGATCTCCTCGCTCGCGGCCTACGCGCCGCTTCCTGACGCGCCGGCCTATAGCGGCGCGAAGGCGGCGCTCCTCGCCCACGGCCTCGCCCTGCGGCAGAAGCTGAAGCCGCTGGGCGTGCGCGTCAGCGTGGTGACGCCGGGCTACGTCAAGACGCCGATGGGAGGGGTCATCAAGGGCTGGCGCCCCCTCGAGATGAGCGCGGACGAGGCCGCCGCCCGCATCGCCCGCGGACTGGAGCAGGATCGGGACGTGATCGCCTTTCCCGCGGTCCTCGCCGCGCTCGCCCGCGGCGCGCTGCTGGTGCCGGAATGGCTGCGCAGCGCCGGCCTGCACGGCTTCCGCTTCCGCAACCGGCGACGGCGCTGATGCCGCCGCTCCGGATCGCCCTGTTCGCCCTGGAGGCGCTGCCGAACGCCCGCGCCGTGCGCCGCTTCGTGGCGGATCACGCGGAAACCATCGCCTTCGTCGGGCTCTCGAACGCCGAGCGGCCCGCCACCGGCGGCCTGATCGGCCAGGTTCGGCGCCATCTTGCCCGGTCGGGGGCCGGCTTCCTCCCCTATCTCGGCGTCAATTTCGGGCTGCCGGACCTGCTGCGCCCGCTCGCCCCCGTCGCGCAGCGCCTCTCCGGCAGCGACGGGACACCCGAGGCGACCCCGCTCGCCGCCCTCTGCCGGCAGCTCGATCTCCCGGCCCTGCGCGTCGATGACGTGAACGGCGAGGCGGTGGCCTGGGCCTTCGCTGCGCATGCGCCCGACCTGATCGTCGCCTTCCACTTCGACCAGATCTTCTCCGAGGCGACGCTCGGGCGGGCTCGGCTCGGCGGGATCAACCTGCATCCGAGCCTGCTGCCGCTCCATCGCGGCCCCGTGCCGACGATCCACGCCCTGGCCGACGGAGGGGCCGCGTTCGGCGTCACCATCCACCGCCTCGCCGCCGCGATCGATGCCGGGGCGATCCTGGCGCAGGAGGCCGTGGCGCTGCCCGCCGACACGACGGCCACCCGCGCCGCGGTGCGGCTGCACGAGCACGGCCGCATCCTTCTGGATTGCGTTCTCGGCGAGATCGCCGCCGAGGGGGCGATCCCACCGGGCCGAACGGCTCCGGTCCTGCCCTATCGCGGCTTCCCCGACCGGGCACTGCTGGCGCGGATGCGCCGTGAGGGTCGGCTCCTCACCGACGCGCGGGATCTGCGGGACGCGCTGACGCTGTCCCGCAGGGCGTGACGCTCACGCGCGCAGGGCGGCGTCGAGATCGTCGATCAGATCCTGCGGGTCCTCGATGCCGATCGAGAGGCGCACCACTTCCGGACCCGCGCCCGCGGCCCGCTTCTGCTCGTCGGTGAGCTGGCGGTGCGTGGTCGAGGCGGGGTGGATCACCAGCGAGCGGGTGTCGCCGATATTGGCGAGGTGGCTGAAGAGCTGGAGGTTCGAGACCAGCTTGACGCCGGCCTCGTAGCCGCCCTTGAGGCCGAAGGTGAAGACCGCACCCGCTCCCTTGGGCGTGTAGCGCTGGGCCAGCGCGTGGTAGCGGTCGCTCTCCAGCCCCGGATAGCTCACCCAATCGACCTGCCCGTGGTCCTTGAGGAAGATCGCGACCTTCAGGGCGTTGTCGGAGTGGCGCTGCATCCGCAGCGGCAGCGTCTCGATGCCGTTGAGGATCAGGAAGGCGTTGAACGGCGAGAGCGCCGGGCCGAGATCGCGCAGGGACAGCACGCGCACGGCGATGGCGAAGCCGAAATTCCCGAAGGTCTCGGCCAGCACCATGCCGGCATATTCCGGCCGCGGCTGCGACAGCATCGGGTAGCGCTCGTCCCCCTGCCAGGGGAAGGTGCCGCCGTCGACGATGAGGCCGCCGATCGAATTGCCGTGCCCGCCCAGAAACTTGGTGGCCGAGTGCACGACGATGTCGGCACCGTGCTCGAACGGCTTGATCAGGTACGGCGTCGCCATCGTGTTGTCGACGATGAGCGGGATGTTGTGGCGCTTGGCGATCACCGAGAGCGCGGCGATGTCGGTGATGACGCCGCCCGGATTGGCGATGGACTCGCAGAAGATCGCCTTGGTGCGCGGCGTGATGGCGCGCTCGAAGGAGTCGGGATCGTCGGTATCGGCCCAGACCACCTGCCAGCCGAAGTTCTTGTAGGAGTGATTGAACTGATTGATCGAGCCGCCGTAGAGCTTGTTGGCCGCCACGAACTCGTCGCCCGGCTGCATCAGCGCGTGGAGCGTCAGGAACTCGGCGGCGTGGCCCGAGGCGACGGCGAGCGCCGCGGTGCCGCCCTCCAGTGCGGCGATGCGCTCCTCCAGCACCGCGTTCGTCGGGTTGGTGATGCGGGTGTAGATGTTGCCGAAGGCCTGGAGCCCGAACAGCGAGGCGGCGTGATCGACGTCGTCGAAGACGAAGCTCGTCGTCTGATAGATCGGCGTCGCCCGCGCGCCGGTGGCCGGGTCGGGGGTCGCGCCGGCGTGGATCGCGAGGGTGCTGAAGCCGGGCTGGCGGTCGGTCATCGAAAAACTCCTCAAGACCCGTCGTTTACGCCCGCGCTCTTCGGCGGTGCAAGCGCGGCGGCCGCATGCGTCCTCATGCAAGATGGTGCCTCGCGGTAACGATCAATGGGGATCGTTGCGGTGCCGTACGGCGATCAAGCGCGGCAGTCTGGACATGTTCGCATCTGGCATGTCAGAGAGCCGCGCAGGAAATAAAACGGCAATCCGGTGACCCACGGTCGCATTGATTGCCGCGGCGCAATGGTGTCTGCCGTTGCGCCAGATTTCGAATTCGAAAGCCTCCAAGGTATGCACGGGCGCCAGAGCCCGCGGCGTGGCTGGAGAGGCTCCGTGCGACGGCTGACGGGAGAGTTGCACCTTGGCAGACACCATGGCCACCGAAGCAACCGCTGGCCCTCAGGGCACCAAGCGCGATTTTCTGTTCCTCGCCACCGGTGCGGGTCTGGCCGTGGGAACGGCCGCCGTGGCGTGGCCCTTCGTCGCCTCCATGGCACCCGACGCCGCGACGATCGCGGCCGGCGCGCCGCTCGACGTGGACCTCAGCCCGATCCAGGACGGGCAGATCGTCAACGTGTTCTGGCGCGGCAAGCTGATCTTCGTGCGCAAGCTGACGGAGAAGGAAGTCACGGACATGAAGGCCGTGCCCCTCTCCGACATGATCGATCCCGCCTCCTTCGAGTCTCGGGTGAAGAAGGGCCACGATCAGTGGCTCGTAAGCTACGGCAACTGCACCCATCTCGGCTGCGTGCCGATCGGGCATTCCGGCAATTACGAGGGCTGGTCCTGCCCCTGCCACGGCTCGCAGTTCGATGCGGTCGGCCGCGTGCGCCGCGGGCCGGCGCCGACCAACCTGCCGATTCCGCCCTACGCTTTCGAGACCGATACGAAGATCAAGATCGGCGAAGAGGGCGGCAAGGCGGCCGCCTGACAACAGGACACGAGAAGCCGGAGCGGGCAAACCGATGAGCAGCGCACACGCGACCTCGACCTACGTACCCAAGAGCCGCCTCGCGAAGTGGTTCGAGTCACGGCTGCCGCTGGTCGGGCTCGTGCACTCGTCCTTCATCGCCTTCCCGGTTCCGCGTAACCTCAACTATTTCTGGACCTTCGGCGCGATCCTGATCGCCTTCCTCGGCATCCAGATCATCACCGGCGTCTGGCTGGCGATGCACTACGATCCGAGCGCGGGCAACGCGTTCGAGAGCGTCGAGCACATCATGCGCGACGTGAACTACGGCTGGCTCTTGCGCTACGCGCACGCCAACGGCGCGTCGATGTTCTTCGTGGCGGTCTACGTCCACATCTTCCGCAACCTCTATTACGGGTCCTACAAGGCCCCGCGCGAGGTGCTCTACCTGCTCGGCGTCATCATCTACCTCCTGATGATGGCCACCGCCTTCCTCGGCTACACCCTGCCGTGGGGCCAGATGAGCTTCTGGGGCGCCACCGTCATCACCAACATCCTGGCGGCGATCCCGGTCGTCGGCGACACGATCCAGAGCCTGCTCTGGGGCGGCTACTCGGTCGGCAACCCGACCATCAACCGCTTCTTCTCGCTGCACTTCCTGCTGCCGTGGATGATCGCCGGCGTCGTCGTTCTGCACGTCTGGGCGCTGCACGTGACGGGTCAGAACAACCCGGCCGGCATCCCGATCAAGTCGAGCAAGGATGCCGTGCCGTTCACCCCCTACGCGACCGTCAAGGACGTGTTCGCGGTGGTGGTGTTCATGATCCTGTTCGCGTGGTTCATCTTCTACCAGCCGAACTATCTCGGCCACGCCGACAACTACGTCCCGGCCAACCCGTCGGTGACGCCCGCGCACATCGTGCCGGAATGGTACTTCCTGCCCTTCTACGCGATCCTGCGCGCGGTGCCGGACAAGCTCGGCGGCGTCATCCTGATGTTCGGCGCGGTGCTGATCCTGGCCTTCGCGCCGTGGCTCGACACCTCGCGGGTCCGCTCCTGCAACTACCGTCCGGTCTACCGGGTGTTCTTCTGGGTGTTCCTGGTCAACGCCATCATCCTCGGCTGGCTCGGCGCCAAGCCCCCGGAGGGCGGCTACGTTCTCGCCTCGCGGATCTGCACCATCTACTACTTCGCCCACTTCCTCCTCGTCATGCCGCTGGTCGGCCTGTTCGAGACGCCTGACCGCCTGCCGGGCTCGATCCTCGAGACCGTGACCGGTCCGGGCAAGCAGGTGAGCGGATCCGGCATGCCCGTCGGTGCGGCGGCCGAACCAGCCAAGCGCGCCTAAGGCCCGAGGGAGAGAACAACGATGCGCATCGCACGCCTCGCCGCCGCGGCCCTGCTCGCGGCCTCCCTCGGTGCCGGCTCGGCCCTGGCCGAGGACGGACACGGCACCAACCCGCCGCGGGAGAAGTGGAGCTTCGCCGGCATGTTCGGCCGGTTCGACCAGGCGCAGCTCCAGCGCGGCTTCCAGGTCTACAAGGAAGTCTGCGCCAACTGCCATTCCATGCGCCTCGTCGCCTTCCGCAACCTGGCGGAGGCCGGCGGCCCCGGTTTCACCGAGGGGCAGGTCAAGGCGCTCGCCGCGACCTACAACGTCAAGGAACTGAACGACTCGGGCGAAGAGGTCGAGCGTCCCGCCCGCCCGGCGGACCGCTTCCCGCCGCCCTTCCCGAATGACAAGGCGGCGGCCGCGGCCAACGGCGGCAAGGCGCCTCCGGACTTCTCGGTCCTCGCCAAGGCTCGCACCTACGAGCGCGGCTTCCCGTGGTTCGTCTTCGACGCGCTGCCCTTCACCGGCTATTCCGAGCAGGGCGTCGATTACATCCACGCGCTCCTGAACGGCTACGAGGAGCCCCCGAAGGGCTTCGAGATGCCGGGCAGCGGCTACTACAACAAGTACTATCCCGGCCACGTGATCGCGATGCCGAACCCCCTCAGCGAGGGGCAGATCACCTACGCGAAGAACGACAAGGGCGAGCCGGTCGTCCCCGAGACGGTCGAGCAGTACTCGCGCGACGTGTCGGCCTTCATGGCCTGGGCGGCCGAGCCGCACATGATGGCCCGCAAGGCGCTGGGGTTCCGCGTGATCCTGTTCCTCATCGTGCTGGCCGGGCTGCTCTATTACGTGAAGAAGCAGATCTGGAAGAAAGTCGGCGGCGAGGTGCACGGCCTCCAGCCGGAGCTGCACAAGACCTACTGATCGACCGCACCGGTTGAACGGACGAACGGGCCCCTCGCGGGCCCGTTTGCGTCTCGGGCAAGGCCTGCGGTAAGGATTTTCCATCGCCGGACGAGCCGATCCCGGCACAATCAAAACGTCATCGCCGAGAACTACGTTCGTCGCACGCGAGGATCGCGTGGCCGGCGCGTCGAGGCTTCGGCGACATCACGCGGCGACACCACGAGGATTCTTGCATGACGGCAGCGGTACTCGGCGTGATCGGCGGCTCGGGCGTCTACGACCTGCCCGGCCTGGAGGACGTCCGCGAGGAGACGATCGCCTCGCCCTGGGGCGAACCCTCCGACGCGCTGCGCATCGGCCGCATCGGGCAGACCAGGGTGGTGTTCCTGGCCCGCCACGGGCGCGGCCACCGCTTCTCACCCACCGGCATCAACTACCGCGCCAACATCGACGTGCTGAAGCGGGCGGGCGTGACCGACATCGTCTCGCTCTCCGCCTGCGGCTCGTTCCGCAACGAGCTGCATCCGGGCCTGTTCGTGCTGGTCGATCAGTTCGTGGACCGCACCTTCGGCCGTGCGACGTCGTTCTTCGGCAACGGCTGCGTCGCCCACGTGTCCTTCGCCCATCCGGTCGGGCCGCTGCTGCAGAAGCGCATCGCCGCCGCGGCGGAGGCCGAGGGGATCTCGGTGCACCGGGGCGGCACCTATGTCTGCATGGAAGGGCCGCAATTCTCCACGCTCGGCGAATCCAAGCACTACAAGGCCGCGAATTTCGACGTGATCGGCATGACCAACATGCCCGAGGCCAAGCTCGCCCGCGAGGCCGAGATCACCTATGCCACCATCGCCATGGTGACGGACTACGATTGCTGGCATCCGAGCCACGACAGCGTCGACGTGGCCTCCGTGGTCGCCGTGGCCCGCGCCAATGCCGGCAAGGCGGCGCAACTGGTCGCCCGCGTCGCCCGCGACTTTCCGGCCGAGCGCGAGGACTGCCCCGCGGGCTCGCACCGGGCGCTGGACGGCGCGATCATGACCGCGCCCGCCCACCGCGATCCGGAGCTTTTGGCGAAGCTCGATGCCGTGGCCGGGCGGGTGCTGCGGGACTGACGGCTGCTTCGTCGGACTGTCGTGCCAGACCGACTCACGTTGCGTCCCCCCTCTCCCCGCATGCGGGGAGAGGGCTTTGCCGACCTCGTCGTCGGCAAAGCGAGGCGGCAGCCGAAGGTGAGGGGGCTTGGCCGGAAGAGGCTCATCATGAGCCGCCCCCTCACCCCCGCTTCGGCTTCGCCTTCGCTGCCGGCCTGCACG
This sequence comes from Methylorubrum podarium, assembly GCF_022179745.1. GTDB lineage: Bacteria > Pseudomonadota > Alphaproteobacteria > Rhizobiales > Beijerinckiaceae > Methylobacterium > Methylobacterium podarium. Next base: position 34 of record NZ_BPRD01000333.1, on the reverse strand, counting down.
ACAAGGTGCAGGCCGGCCTCTCCCCGCATGCGGG
>NZ_BPRD01000332.1 GCF_022179745.1 Methylorubrum podarium | reverse complement strand
GCGGCCGGGCTCGCCGTCCGCCGGACGGTGGGCCTTCGCGGCGCGGTGGGCGCGTGCCTTGCCGTGCATCGGCCAGTAGCGCTCCATGGCGAGGTAGGTGAACGAGGCCGACCAGCCGATCAGGAGCAGGCCGTTTAGCGCCTCGACGCCGGTCAACAGCCGGGCATGGCCGACCGGCGCGTGGTCGCCGTAGCCGAGCGAGGAGTAGGCCACCACCGAGACGAAGAGGCAGTCCTCGAAGCTCTCGATGGGCACGCCCGAGAAGGCACCGAGCCCGAGCCGCAGGACGAGGAGCCAGTAGGCGGCGGCGTAGATCCAGACCGCCACCGTATGCCCGACGAAGGCGGCGAGCACCACGGCGACGATGCGCCAGCGCGGCGGCACGGGCAACTCGGCGAGGTGCTCCGAGGTGAGGCGGAGCGTCTCGTAAAGCACCAGGATGGTGACCGCGACGAGCACGACGCTGGCGGCCAGGACGACGAGCATGGTTCCGGTCCGAGGAAGGAGCCTGTGGTGAACCTGCCAAAGCGTCCGGGAGCCGCCTTGACCTGCCTCAAGGCCGCGGGATGCCCGCCCGTCACGCCGTGATCCAGATCAAGGCGGACCTCCATCCGATGCCGTCCCCTGCCGGCCGGCGACCCTGTCGCGCGCCCCGAGCCAGGAGGCGGTCATGGCGGACATCCACGTAGCCGAGGGTCTCTGGACCACAGGCATGCTGCCCGAGGGCGTACTGGAGCGCTGGCTTGTCGCGGACGGAACAACTGTGCGGGCCGGCGAGGCCGTGGCCGCCGTGCGCATCGGCGAGGCGTTGCACGACATCGTCTCCCCCGCCAGCGGCCGCCTGGAGGTGCTGGCGCCGGCGAGCGAGGTGGTCGACCCCGGCTGCATCATCGCCGAGGTCCACGCCTGAGTTCCCGCGGCGGGCAAGCGCCCGTCGGCGGCCGCGACGACAATGCCAATCGAACATGGTGGAGGCAGGTCATGTCCCAGGCACGTATGCGGGTCACGCCCTCTCCGGGCTGGGGCACGGACGAGATCCTCGTCGGCGCCCTCGAACACCTGGCCGGTACCGCGCTGGTGTTGGCCGCCTGGGTCCTGGTCTTCGCCGACCAAGGCCCGGCCGCCTTCTCGGCGCTGCTGCCGGGCTTGGTGATCCTCTCGCTCACGGGGATCAACCAATTTCGTTTCCGCCCGTCCTTCGAGCGCGCGGTCGCGCTCGCCGGGGCATGGACGGTCCTGGCGCCGTGGCTCCTCGGGTTCGCAGTTAACGACGCCGCGACCTGGGCGCACGTTACCGCGGGGGCCGTCGCCATAGGCGCCGCCCTGACCCGCCTCAGGATCGCGAGGGCTTCATGACCGCTCCCTCGCCACGGCGGTCCGGAACCCTCGCACTGGGCAGCCTGCTCGCTGCCTTCGTCGGCTCCCCGGTCATGGCCGGTGGGATCGAGGACCGCCGCGTTCGTGGCTGGACCATTGCCACGCAGCTCTGCAGCCAGTGCCACGTCATCGGCCGCGGGTCGCAGGCGGGCGAGTTTTCCGGCCCCGCCTTCCTGCGGGTCGCCAACATGCCTTCAACGACGGGGCCGGCCCTCGCGGTTTTCCTGCAGAGCCACCACGAACGGATGCCGAGCCTGCGCCCCGACCGCGATGAGATGGACGCGGTCATCGACTACATCCTCAGCCTGAAAGGGCCTTAGCCTCACGTCCGTGAGCCTGGGATATTTACGGAGCGGCCGTGATGAACGAGATGACGGTTCAGCCCACGGTCACGCTTCCGGCCCTGCAGGTATCCCTGGACGGCCTCGGGGCCGGGCAGGCCCTGCGCCTGACGAACGCGGATTGCGACCGCCTGTTCGGCGTCGACGACGCGCTCCTCGGCCGGGTACGGAACTTCGCGCTGGGCCACGGCTGCATCGTGGTCTGGGACGAGGAAGGTCTGACCTTCTGCCGGCAGCCTCATGCCACCTGCTGCAAGCCCCTCGGCTAGGCCACCGCGCCCATAGCGGAGACCCGTCGGCATGCTGCCCTATCCCGTGCTCCTGGCCGACATCGGCGGCACCTACGCCCGCTTCGCCATGCTCCCCGCGCCGGGAGCATGCCCCGGCCCGATCCGGAAGGTGCCGACAGCCGGCTTCCCCGGGCCCATCGCGGCCCTGCAAGCCTACCTCGACGGTCCGGGGACGCCGCGGCCGCGCTCCGCCTTCCTCGCCGTCGCGGGGCGCGTCGACGGGTACGCCACGCGCATGACCAACGCGCCCTGGCTGTTCGACCTCGGCGACATCGGCGTCGCCCTCGGGCTGGAGGCGGCGCGGCTGGTCAACGATTACGTGCCGCAGGCGGCCGCCTTGCACGTGCTCGACGAGGCGAACGCGGCCGACCTGGCGCGGATCGGGCCCGTCGCGGCCGGAAGGGGGCCCCGCCTCGTCCTCGGGGCAGGCACCGGCCTCGGCGCCGCGGCCCTGGTGCCGGCGGGCGACCGCCTCCTGGTCCAGACGACCGAGGCCGGCCATGTCGGCTTCGGCCCGTGCGAGCGCGACGAACTGCCGTGGCAGGCCCTGATGCCGGCGGAGGGGAGGCTTACCGCCGAAGCCCTGCTGTCCGGTCCCGGCCTCGCCAAGCTCGCGCGGGCGCTGGCGGCGGGGCGCGGCGTGGCCGCCTGGCAATCGCCGCCGAAGGTGCTCGAAGCGGCCAATGTCGGCGACCCGCTCGCGCGGGAGGCCGTCCGTCAGTTCGCGCGCCTGCTGGGCCGGTTCGCCGGCGACCTCGCCCTGATGTTCTCGGCGACGGGCGGGGTCTACCTGGCCGGCGGGATCGCGCCGCGTATCGTCGAGGCCCTGAAGGGGGAGGCGTTCCGGGACGCCTTCGAGGACAAGCCCCCGTTCAGCGAGGTGATGCAGGCCATCCCCCGCTTCGTGATCACGAGGCCCGAGCCGGCCATCGACGGCCTGGCGGCGCTCCTGCGCGCGGCGGACCGATTCCTGTTCCCCGGCCAGGACTGGCGGGCTTGAGGCAGATCAACGCCGACCGGCACGGGCGCTCGCATCCTGTTGTTGCCCGTTCCGGGTCGAGGGAGGCTCCCGTGTCAATTGCCAGCATCATGGTCGCGGTCGACGACGGGCGCCACGCCAGGACGCGGGTCCGTCTCGCCGCGGACCTGGCTCACCGCCTCGGCGCCCGCCTCGTCGGGGCCGCCGCCTGCATGCCCGACTACCCGCAGGGCTACGGCGAGACCGCCGTGCCCATGGGCATGGTCATCGAGGAGATCCGCCAAGCCGCCCTCGACAGGTGCGCAGCCGCCGAACAGGTCTTCCGCCATGGCTCCTGCCTGAACGACTGCGTCGAGTGGCGCTCCGACATCGCCGGTCCGGTCCCGTTCCTGGCAGGGCAGTCCCGGGCCGCGGACCTCGTCGTGGTCGGTCGCTACGCCGAGGACGAGGGCGTCAGGCCGGGCATGGCCGTCGACCTCGGCGACGCGCTCATGGGCCTGGGCCGCCCCGTCCTCG
>NZ_BPRD01000331.1 GCF_022179745.1 Methylorubrum podarium | reverse complement strand
CGAGAAACGGCCCGCAATCCCGGTCTGAACCGGTATTGCGGGCCGTTTCTCGTTGAAGGCCGCGCCCGGTCGTCCGAACATGCGCCAACAGGGCGGGACGGCGGGTGAGCGACGCGGCCGACGACATCCTGACGAAGCCCCTCGGGGTGGCGGACAAGGCGGCCCGCCCGCGATTCGCCCTGCGCTCCTCCGCGGGCGCGGCGGCCGGCATCGGCGGCTTGGCGCTCGCCCTGCTGGCGGGAGGCGTCGCGCTGACCGGCGATCCCCGCGGCGGCGAACCCCGCGCGCAGGCGGTCATCGAGATCCGCGAGGCCCCGGCGCCCCGCGCGGCCGAGGCCGCGCCGGCCGCCCCGAAAGGCCCGGCCCAGTCCGCGAGCGAGGTCGAGCAGGCCTCCGGCGTCACCGTCTTCCGCCCCGACGGTTCGAGCGCGCCCGACGCGCCGGTGATCATCCGCGTCCCGAACGCCGCCCAGGTGAAGCTCGCGCCCGCGCCCGACCCGCGCCTGACCGAGCGCGGGCGCCACGGTCCCCTGCCCCGCCTCGGCGAGGGCCGGCTGCGGCCGCTCGACGTCTATGCCCGTCCGGAGGAGCCCGGCACCGGGCCGCGCATCGCCGTCCTCGTCTCCGGTCTCGGCATCGGCGAGAACGCCACCCTCGGCGCCATCGCCCGGCTCCCGGCGGCGGTGAGCCTCGCGCTCTCGCCCTACGGCGGCGACCTGGAGAAGACCGCCGCCCGCGCCCGCGAGGCCGGACACGAAATCCTGCTCCAGCTGCCGATGGAGCCGTTCGACTATCCCGACAGCGATCCCGGTCCCCAGACGCTCCTGGCCTCCGGCCGGCCGGCCGAGAATCTCGACCGGGCGGCCTGGGCGATGAGCCGGTTTTCCGGGTTCGTCGGCGCCGTGAACTTCATGGGCGCCAAGCTGATGAGCGAGGCCGCGGCCCTGGAGCCGGTGCTGAAGGATCTCGCCGCCCGCGGGCTCGGCTTCGTCGATGACGGCGCGGCCGCCGGCTCGCAGGTCGCGAGCGTCGGGGCGAAGACCAAGCTGCCGACCGCCCGCGCCGAGATCGTGCTCGACGCCGTCGCCCGGCCCGACGCCATCGACGCCGAACTCGCCCGCCTGGAGACGCTGGCCCGGCAGAAGAGCCTCGTGCTCGCCTCCGCCAGCGCCTCGCCGCTGACGATCGACCGCCTGTCCCGCTGGTCGCGCGATCTCGAGGCGCGGGGCATCCGGCTCGTGCCGGTCAGCACGATCCTGCGCCGCGCCGGCGGCGTTGCCAAGCTGTCGAGTGCCGCGCCGTAGACCGCCGCCCCGAATGCCGGCCGGCGATCGAGCGGCGACGACCGGACCTCGATCATCCGAACCCGTGGGAACGTGCGTCCGAGCGCGCCGTCGAGCCTCGGCGGCGCGAGGCTTCTCGGCGCCGCAGGATACCGCTTGCTGCGCCAATCGCAGAGAAAACTGATCTTTTGACAGTTTTTATCGCGCGAAGAAGCGCAAATTGATTTTAATCCGCTGCTGGCGAGCGAAATTCGATGAGAGGTTTGTGATCCGGTAAGCGTTTTCGGGAAATGGTTCCGGCACTCGCTCAACAAATCCGCGCGAGCCAGTCCTGTCGGAGTCCTCCGTGTCGCTCCAAACTCTTCCCATTCGCAGCAAGCTGATCGCGTCGTTCACTGTGCTGACGATCCTTCTCGTCGGCCTGGGCGTACTCGGTGTCTTTGGAACTCAGACGATGCGCGACCAAGCGCTCGACATCGAGCGCAATTGGCTCCCCAGCGTGCGCGTCCTCGGTGAAATCGATACCGCGGCGGCACGGATGAACACCGTGATGCTGCGGCACACGCAGGCGACCGACCCGCAGATGGTCGCGTCGATGGACAAGGACTTCGAGCGCTTCGGCAAGCTGATCGACGACAAGCGGGCGGCCTACGAGCGCCTGATCGCGAATGCCCAGGAGCGCGCGCTCTACGACGCCTACGTCCGGGATGCCGCCGCGTTCGAGACCGAGCGGAAGATCGTGATGGACCTGTCGCGTCAGGGCCGGAAGGCGGAAGCCTTCAGCTATTACGAGGCGAAGGGTCTCCTGCCGCGTCGGGCGATGTCGACGTCGCTGGAGAAGCTGGTCGCCTTCAACAACGAGGGCGCCAGCCAGGCGATGAAGGATGGCGAGGTCATGTTCGAGCGGGTGCGGACGATCGGTCTCGCCGTCCTCGCCCTCGGCCTCATCCTCTCGGTCGTGCTCGCCGTCCTGATCATCCGCGGCGTGACCAGCGGCATCGCTTCCGTGGTCCGGCCGATGCAGGCGCTGGCCGCCGGTGACCTCTCGGTCACGATCCCGCATCAGGGTCAGCGGACCGAGATCGGGACCATCGCGGACGCGGTGCAGATCTTCAAGGACGGCCTGCTCCGGATGCGCAGCCTCGAAGAGGAGAGCGCCGCGGCCCGCGCCGGAGCGGAGGCGCAGCGCAAGGCGGCGATGCGCGAGATGGCCGAGCGGTTCGAGGGCGCCGTCGGCGGCGTCGTCAGCCTCGTCTCGTCCGCCGCCTCTCAGTTGCAGGCCTCGGCGCACGGCATGACCGGTGCCGCGACCCGGACCGCCGGCCAGTCGGTCAGCGTGGCGGCGGCGGCCGAGGAGGCGGCCACCAACGTCAACACCGTGGCGGCGGCGGCCGAGGAGCTGGGCGCCTCGGTGCAGGAGATCAGCCGGCAGGTCAGCGGCTCGTCGAGCCTCGCCCAGGCCGCGGTGGGTGAGGCCGCGCAGACGGAAGCCCATGTCCGCGCGCTGAGCGCGGCGGTCGCCAAGATCGGCGACGTCGTCACCATGATCACCACGATCGCCGGCCAGACCAACCTGCTCGCGCTCAACGCCACCATCGAGGCGGCCCGGGCGGGCGAGGCCGGCCGCGGCTTCGCGGTGGTCGCCGCCGAGGTCAAGGAACTCGCCAACCAGACGGCGCGGGCGACCGAGGAGATCTCCGGCCAGATCGGACGCATCCAGGAGACCACGGGCCACGCGGTCTCGGCCATCGGCAGCATCACCGGGCGCATCGAGGAGATCAGCTCGGTCGCGGCCTCGATCGCCGCGGCGGTCGAGCAGCAGGGCGCCGCGACGCAGGAGATTGTCCGCAACGTCGCCCAGGCGGCGATGGGCGCGGGCGAGGTGACCAGCAACATCGCCGGTGTGGCGCAGGCCGCCGAGGAGGCCGGGGCGACCGCCGCCCAGGTGCTCGCCGCCTCCTCCGAGCTGTCGCGCCAGTCCGAGCATCTCAGCAGCGAGGTCGGCCGCTTCCTGGCGAACGTGCGCGCCGCCTGAACCGAGTACGGAACGGCGAGGAGAGAGCGGGCGCAGCCGTTGGCTGCGCCCGCTCTCGTTTTACGGCCTCAGATGGGTAGCAGGTCGGCGTTGCCCGCACCGGTTCGGCCACCTATGGTCGCGCCGCCAGCAAGAGCCCGCGATGCCCCGCCCCGACGACCTCCTGCGCCTGCCCGAGGGCAGCGCGCTGCCCTACCGCCCCTGCGTGGGCGTCGCCCTGTTCAACCGCGACGGCCGCGTCTTCATCGGGCGGCGCAAGCGCGAGGCCGGCCCCGAGCATGTCGACGGCGATCGCGCGTGGCAGATGCCGCAGGGCGGGATCGACGAGGGGGAAGAGCCCCTGGCCGCGGCCCTGCGCGAGCTTCACGAGGAGACCAACGTGCCGGCCGACGCCGTCACGCTGCTCGGCGAGACGCGGGACTGGCTCGCCTACGACCTTCCGCCGGCGGTCATGAAGCAGGCGTGGAAGGGCCGCTATCGCGGCCAGCGCCAGAAATGGTTCGCCTTCGGCCTCACCGGAAGCGAATCGGTGATCGACGTGGACGCCCCCGGCGGCGGGCGCCACAAGCCCGAATTCGATGCGTGGCGCTGGGAACGGCTGGAGGCCCTGCCGGATCTCATCATCACGTTCAAGCGGCCGGTCTACGAGGGCGTCGTCGCGGCCTTCTCCGGCCTGACGAACTGGCACGGCGCCGAGGGCGATCCGGCATGATGCATCCGCGCATCCGCGGCTGATCCGATGCGGTGGTGGCTCATTCCCCTTCTCGCCGTGTTGGCTTGGTTTGCCTACACGCTGACGCCGTTCTGGTCGCTCTACGGCTTCGCCGCGGCGGTGCAGGCGGGCGACGCCGCGGCGGTGGAGCAGCGGGTCAATTTCCGCACGCTGCGCCTGTCGCTCGCCCGGCAGATCAGCGCGGCCGTCAAGGCCGACAGCAACGCCCTCGATCCGCGCGAGCGTCAGCGCATCGCCGACGCGGCGGCGGCGGTGGCGCTTCCGGTGATGGAATCGGCGCTGACGCCCCAGGCCGTGATCGATCTCCTCGACGACGGCTGGCCGCAGGGCGCCGACCTCGCCGCGCCGGCCAACCGGCATGAGCGGCGCGACGGGCTGCGCATCCCCGATCTCGGGCGGCTGCTGCGCTACTATCTGTCCTCCGACATGCGCGGCTTCCGCTCCGTGGTGATCTCGGTGCCGCCCGATCATCCCCGCCACGAGCAGTTCCGCATCCGCCTGCGCCTGCGCGACTGGGGCTGGCGTCTCGTCGATATCGAGCTGTCCGACGACCTGCGCCGTCGCATCGCCGAGAAGGCCTCCGCGGCCGCGGCCCGGCTGCGCGACGGGCGGTCCGACTCGGACAAGGCGCAGCCGGAGCCGGCCGTCCCCCACGGGCCCTGACAGGACCGAACAATTCTCAAAGAGCGGCTCTGGACGCCGGTCACGCTTCTCATAGCTGAGCCGCCACGACCGGCCCCGCTTTCGGAGCGCTGCCTTGAGCCAGGACGCCGCACACTCATCCGAAGCCGATGCGTCGGGCTCCGGCCGGCGGCTCGGCGCGGGGCTCCTCATCGCCACCCTCGGCGTCGTCTACGGCGATATCGGCACGAGCCCGCTCTACGCCCTCAAGGAGGCGGTGCGCGCCGCGAGCCCGGGAGGCGAACCCTCCGCGGCCGCGGTGACGGGTGCCGTCTCGCTGATCCTGTGGGCGCTGATCCTCGTCGTCTCGCTGAAATACGCGGTGCTGATCCTGCGCGCCGACAACCGCGGCGAGGGCGGCATCGTGGCGATGCTGGCGCTGCTCGGCGCCCGCCACGCGCAGCCCGGCTCGCGGCAGGCGCTTCTGCTGGTCGTCGGCCTCGTCGGCGCCGCCCTGCTCTACGGCGACGGGGCGATCACGCCGGCGATCTCGGTGCTCTCGGCCGTCGAGGGGCTGCGGGTCGATGCCCCCGCCCTCGACCGCTTCATCGTGCCGATCGCGCTGGCGATCCTCGTCGCGCTCTTCCTCGTGCAGCGCCGGGGCGCCGCCTTCATCGGAAAAATCTTCGGGCCGGTGATGCTGGTCTGGTTCCTCGTCCTGGCGGCGCTCGGCCTCGGCGGGATCGTGCAGGCGCCGCAGATCCTGACGGCGATCAATCCGCTGCGCGCGGTCGAGTTCACGGCCCATGCCGGCCTGCATGTCGGCTTCACGATGCTGGGCGCGGCCTTCCTCGCGGTCACCGGCGGCGAGGCAATGTACGCCGATCTCGGCCATTTCGGCGCGCGGGCGATCCGCATCGCGTGGTTCGTCCTCGTCCTGCCGGCGCTGGTGATCCACTATTTTGGGCAGGGCGCGATTCTGCTGGTCGATCCCTCCGCCGCCGAGAACCCGTTCTACCGCCTCGCCCCTTCCTACGCGCATTACCCGCTGATCGGGCTGGCGACCCTCGCCGCGGTCATCGCCTCGCAGGCGGTGATCTCGGGCGTGTTCTCGCTGACCCGGCAATCGATCCAGCTCGGCTTCCTGCCGCCGCTGCGCATCGTCCACACCGCCTCGGACGAGAGCGGCCAGATCTACGTGCCGCTCGTGAACTGGCTGCTCGCCGCCGCGACGCTCGCGGCGGTGCTGATCTTCCGCTCCTCCGACGCGCTGGCCGGGGCCTACGGCATCGCCGTGTCGCTGCTGATGGCGATCACGACCCTGCTCGCCGGCCTCGTCGCCCGCAAATGGGGCTTCGGCCTGCCGCTCGTGCTCGCGGTCAACGGCTTCTTCCTCGTGATCGACCTGATCTTTCTCTCGGCCAACAGCGTGAAGCTGTTCGAGGGCGGCTGGTTTCCGCTGCTGCTGGCGGGCGTCATCGCCTTCCTGATGCTGACATGGCTCAAGGGCAACGGCTGCCTGGAGCAGGCGCGCATGGCGCTGCGCCAGCCGGAGACGCAGTTCCTCGAAGGGCTGCGCCGGGACGCGCCGACGACCCTGCCTGGCTCGGCCGCCTTCCTCTCCTCGGCGACCGAGGGCATCCCGCTGCCGATGATGCGCTTCGTCGAGCGCCTCGGCGCGCTGCACGCCCGCGTGCTGATCGTGACCGCCCTGTTCGAGGAGAGCCCGACGGTGCCGCGGGAGGAGCGTGCCCGCGTCATCGAGATCACCCCCGACATCCGCCGCGTGGTGCTGCGCTACGGCTTCATGCAATCGGCCTCGATCCCCGAGGGGCTGGATTGCGCCGTCCATGCCGGCCTCCTGCCGAAGGAGTTCACCGAGGATCTCACCGTCTTCGTCGGCCACGAGACGATCATCCCCGTTTCCGACCAGCGCGGCATGTCGGACTGGCGCGAGGCGGTCTTCGCGGTGATGCAGAACAACGCCGAGCGCACCGGCGCCCATTTCTGTGTGCCGGCCCGGCAGGTGATCGAGATCGGCACCGAGATCGAGATCTGAGGGCGGCTACTCCTCCGCCGGCCCCTTGCCGGTCATCCGAAGCTGCGAGGCGACGCATTCGCGCACCGCGTCCTCGATCTTGGCCTTCTGCGCATTGGAATAGCCTGCCACCTCGTCGATGCATTTGACGAAGTAGCCCGCGGTGAAGCTTTCGTTGACCGACACGAACGACTTGCCGAAGCGGGTCGCGAGCTGGAGGCGCTCCAGGGCCGAGCTCTGCCGCCACGCCTCCAGCGTGTCGGTCATCGACAGGGCGCTGGCGGCGCCGGGCACGAGGGCCATGGCGAGGAACAGGGCAAAGAAGCAGCGCATCGTGCAAAATCCTCCCGAGTGCTTTTTCTGGTTTTCCCGCACAGAACGTCCAGACATTCCTTGTCGACGCGACAGTCGAAAGGGCGAGTCCGAATGATCTTGCCAGATAAACGCTTCGGAACGGGCGAACAGCCGAACTCTCAGTCTGTGCTTCTTATTTTGCTCTGAGCCGGCGCCCCCTGATCACTTCGGCTCCTCCTGCGTCATTGCGAGGCGAAGCCGTGG
>NZ_BPRD01000330.1 GCF_022179745.1 Methylorubrum podarium | reverse complement strand
GGCCCGGATCGTCCTCGAGCTTCGGCCCGTTGAGCAGCGAGCTCTCGTCGTTCTCGTCCACCGCGGCCGTCTCGACCGCCAGCAGGTCGCGGAAGCCGTCGAGCCCGCTCCAGGCCTCGATCACCCGGTCGAGGTGCTCCTCGACGAATTTCAGCACGCCGACGATCTTGCTGATGCGCTGGCCGGTCAGATCCTGGAAGTTGCAGGCCTCGTAGGCCGCGATGACGTTGTCGAGGATGCCGTCGACATTCTCCTGGGCCGCCTTTGGCAGGCGCAGGCCCCGCATCATGTTGGCGTTGGTCTCGATCTTCTCGATGCTGCCGAGGATCGTCGAGGTGGCCTGCTCGGTCGAGTCGACCACCGCGTCGAGCTCGCCCGCCACGCGCCGCATGCCCTTGCCGGTGGTCTCCGAGCGGTGGAGGCTCGCGATCTCCGACTTGGTGCGGGTGATCGCCTCCTTCATCACTTCGAGCTCGTGGCGCATGGCGAAGGCCTCGCCGAGCTCGCGGCGGCAGGCTTCGATGGTCTCGCCGGCGCTGGCCTGGGTGATGCGGCGCAGATCGTTGATCGCTGTCAGGATCTCGTCGAGACGCGGGTTGGGTGCCGTCTCCGGGGCCGCCGCCGAGAGGCCGGCCGCCGGAACGGGCAAGCCCAGGCTTTCCTCGATGCGGTAGCGCTTGGTGATCATCGGTCGGACGGGCCTTCGGGGACGGATCTCGTCCGTCACAATCCCGCGCAGTGGTTTCGATTTGCTGAAAGTCTTCGGGAGGACGGAGCCATTTACCGCCCGTTGACGACGAGTCGGAGTTTGCGGGGGCCGGGCCGACGGCGGCCGTGATTCACCACGTTCATTCATCACCCGAACGGAAAAAGCCGGAAAACTTTCCGCATCGCGTGGGCAAGGCGGGAGTTCGGGATGCGGGCGAAGTGGAGCGTGGCGCTGGCGGCGCTCGCAATGGCGGGATCGGGCGGGACGGCGATGGCCCAAGCCGGGCCGGGCCGCTACGGCGGCGGCTTCATCGAGTTCCTGATGACCGGGGACGCCCAGGGTCCGGCGCGGCGCCCCGCCGTCGACGGCTACGGTGCTCTGAGCGAGCCGCGTCCGGCCGCCGTCGCGCAGCCGCGCGCCCGGTTCGCGGCGCTGCCGACTGGGCCGGCGCCCGATGAGGGCGCGATCGCCAGAACGGTCGATCCCCGCTTCGCCCGGCAGGTCGTGGCCTATGACGGTCCGGGGCGCGCCGGCCAGATCGTGATCGATACGAACGCGAAGTACCTCTACCTGATCCAGCCGGGCGGCCAGGCGATCCGCTACGGCATCGGCGTCGGGCGGCCGGGCTTCGTCTGGACCGGTGCGAAGACGATCTCCGCCAAGCGGGAATGGCCCGATTGGACGCCTCCCGCCGAGATGCTGCGCCGCCGCCCCGACCTGCCGCGCCACATGGCCGGCGGCCCGGAAAATCCGCTCGGGGCGCGGGCGATGTATCTCGGCACCTCGCTCTACCGCATCCACGGCACCAACGAGCCGCACACGATCGGGCAGAACGTGTCCTCGGGCTGCATCCGCATGATGAACGAGGACGTGATCGATCTCTACGAGCGCACGCCGGTCGGGACCCGCGTCGAGGTGATCTGACGGCATCCCCCGAACGAGGAAGCCCGGCGCCGGGGGACCGGCGCCGGGCTTCTCGCTGTCTCAATCCGGGCGGACGGGATCAGGCCCAGTCGTCGTCCCCGCCATCGCCGAGGTCGCCGCCGAAATCGTCGCCGCCACCGCCGCCGAAGGACGCGTCCTGGAAGCCGCCGTCGCTGCCGCCGAGCGCCGAGCCGAGATCCTGGTCGCCGCCGCTGCCGAAGACGCCGCCGCCCGCGTCACCGCCGGTCAGACCGGCCGCAGAGGCGCTGCCGAGCGCGGAATGGCCGCCGGCGAAGGCGTTGGAGAGGGCGCTGCCGAGCAGCATGCCGCCCGCCGCACCGGCCGCCATCGGCAGGGCGGTGGCGAGGAAGCCGCCGCCGCGGGACGGCTGCTGAGGCTGTCCGCCCCAGGGTCCGCCCTGCTGGGGACCGCCATAGCCCGGCTGGCCGTAGCCCGGCTGCGGGCCTCCCTGCGGGCCGCCGTAGCCGCCCTGCTGACCGTAGCCGCCCTGCTGCCCCCAGGCCTGACCGGCCGGACGCTGCGGCTCGGAGCGCTGGCCGCCGCCGAAGATGCTCGACAGGAAGCCGCCGCCGCCACCGGAGGGCTGGGACTGCGCCTCGGCGCGGGCCTGCTCGAGCTGCTGGTTGAGGCTCTTGATCGCCTCCTCCTGCACGTAGATCAGCTGAGCCATCGCGTAGGGCGCGTAGGGCTGGTTGCGCAGCTTCTCGGCGATGAAACGTTCGGCATCGGCGTCCCGCGGCTGGCCGGACGCCTGCTCGAGGCGCTGGAAGATGCCGTTGATGATGTCGCGTTCTTCGCTGTTCATGGAGACGTCCTCCTGAAGGCGACGACGGTCTCGTCGCCGCGCGGCGGCTAGGAGATGGGGGCCGGTCGAGCTTTTGTCAGGGGGCCGGGCGTCGATTGTCGGCATGGTGCCGAAGGCGGACGCGCGCATGGCCGTTTCCGAAACAGAAAAAGCCCGGCACGAGGCCGGGCTTTTCCGAGGAAATCCGGCGATCCGGTGAGGGATCGCCGAGTCTTCCGATCTTAGTACGAGCCGAACTTGTAGTTCAGGCCGGCGCGGACGACGGCGAACTCGGTCTCGCGCTGACGGGCGACGTTGCCGGAGGCGAGCACGACGCCCGGGCTGTTCGTGTAGACGAGGCCGCCGGCCGGGGTGGCACCGAAGGCGCCGTTCAGGCGGTTGCCGCGGTCGAGGTTCACGTAGAGACCTTCGACCTTCAGCGTGACGGCCGAGGACTTGAAGAAGTTCAGGAACGAGTCGGTCGGGAGAGCGTACTCGATACCACCACCGGCGGCCCAGCCGGTGCGGAAGTCGTCGGACGAACCGCCCGGCAGACCGAAGTCGGAGCCGCCGCCGGCGCCGTAGGCGAAGCCGCCGGTGCCGTACACGAGGGTGCGGTCGAAGGCGTAGCCGAGGCGACCGCGGACGGTGCCGAAGAAGTCGAGGCCAGACAGACCGTTCGGGTTGAAGATCTGCGAGCCGGCCAGGAACGGCGAGGAGCCCGGGGCGACCGAGAAGCGGTTCCGGTCACGGCCGAAGTCGACGTACTGGGCGTCGGCCTCGATACCGATCACGACACCGGAGCCCGGGGTGAACTGGTAGTTGTAGCCGATCTGACCACCGCCGACGAAGCCTTCGTCGCTGCGACGGTTGTTGAAGGCGATGGCAGCGGTGCCGCCCGGAGCGACGAGGCCGCTGGCGGGGCCGACGCCGATCACGGTCGCGGCGTTGTTGTCGTCACCGGTGCCGAAGCCGTAGCCGGCGTTGAAACCGGCGTAGAAGCCCGTCCAGGTGAAGACCGGCACCGGCTGGAACACCGGCGGCGGAGCGGCGCGGCGCGGCAGGTCGGCAGCGAGCGCCGAACCGGCGAAGGCGATGCCGGCGATGGCCGTACCGGCGCGAAGGAAGGATTTCATTACTCTGGTCCTCTCTGACTGTGCCGGTGCTTCCGGGGAAGCGAGGCGGCACGGTGCCCCGTTATCTATGCCAGCATCCCGGAAGATGCTGTTGCGGCTTGACCACGCCGACCGTCCCGAAGGCGGCCCCTTTGTGGCAGTGGTCTTGGTCTGCCGTCGTTCCATCCGAGAAACGCCACCGAACGGCCAAGGTTCACGTACGGCCGAGCTTTTTTTGGTGATGGTTCCCGACAGATTGTCGCAGGGATGCAACCACGGCGTTCCGCGACGCCGCAAGGCTTACGATGGATGCAGCGCGACATGCGAGTGCTACAGCGCACAAAAGCCTGGCCGTGGGCACCCTTGCGGCCGGCGTTGCATCGTTACAACGACTTTTGTGAGGACCCTGAGAATATAATCACGGAGTGAGTGCAATCGCCGATATCAGCCGGCCGTAATCCGCCTCGCTGCGGTGCGTCGTGCGCCGGAAGCTATAGAATCGGTCCGGGTCGGCGTAGGTGCACAGGCCGAGCGACGTCGCCTCGCCGACACCGATCTCGGCCAACCGTTCGAGAATGAAAGCCGGCAGGTCGAACTGGGCGTGACCCGGCCGTCCCTCGGCGAAGAACCTTTCGCTGCCGGGCCGCTCGGTACGAAAACGCTCCATGAAGTCGAGCCCGACCTCGTACGACGCTTGCGCGATCGTCGGCCCCAGCACGGCGACGATTCTCTCGCGCTCGGCGCCGAGCGCCTCCATGGCGGCGACGGTCGCGGCGATGACGCCGCCGAGCGCCCCCTTCCAGCCGGCATGGGCCGCGCCGACGACGCGGTTCTCCGGGTCGGCGAACAGGATCGGGCCGCAATCGGCCGTAGCGATGCCGAGCGCGAGACCGGGTACCCGGGTCACCATGGCGTCCGCCTTCGGGCGATCCGCGAGAGGGAAGGGCGCCTCGACGGTCACCACCTCGGCGGAGTGGACCTGGTAGAGGCTGACGAGATTGTCGCGCGGGAGCCCGAGCTGCGCGCACATCCGCGCCCGGTTCTCGGCGACGCGCGCCGGCTCGTCGTTCGAGCCGATCCCGCCGTTCAGCGAGGCGTAGAGCCCTTCGGAGACGCCGCCCTGCCGGGTGAAGAAGGCGTGCCGGATGTAAGAATGCGAGCTCAGCTCGGGCGCTTCGATGAACATGGTCTCGCGGACTCTCCGATGGGCTCAGGCGGGGGGCGGAAGCGCCGGCAACGGTCCGAGGGCCGGGTGGCCGGCGCAGAGCACCTTGAACAGGGCGCCCATGCCGCGCGGGTCCGGATCGGTCAGGCGGAGGGCGGCGGCGTCGATCGCCCGCGCCTGATCCGGCGTGGCGCGGGCCTTCAGCCGCTCGGCGCGGGCCGCGAGGCCGAGCGCCAGCAGGAAGTCGCGCTGCGTCACGGGTCCGTGCACGGCCAGGCCCTCGGCGCCCGCCGCGCGGGCCAGCGCCCCGAAATCGACGTGCAGCGTCAGGTCCGCCTCTCCGGGCCGGCTCAGCGGATCGGCGAAGCGGTGACCCGCCACTGCCTGGAAGGTGTCGCCGAAGCCGGGCCGGTCGTGACCGTAATCGATGACGAGGAGGGCGCCGCCCCGCGCGACCAGGCGCCGACCGAGATCGCGCAGGACCGCGAGCCCCTGGCTCGGCAGGGTCAGCACCGCGCCCTCGCGTGCCGGCGCCGTGAGACGCGGATCGGGTTCCGGGTCGAGACCGAAGGCTAGCGCATCGCCCGCATCCGTCAGGCCGACGCGGCGCTCGCACCAGCCGCGATCCGTCCGCACGAACTGGCGGGCCGGAAGGGCATCGAAGAACTCGTTGGCGAGGACGAGCAGCGGCGCGTCGGGCAGGCTCGCCACGGTATCGTGGAAGGTCGGCGCGGCGTCAGCGAGCCGCTCCGCCTGGATCCGGCGCAAGCTCGGACTGGTCTCGACGAGGTGTAGGTCGAAGGCGGCGCCGGACGCGCGCAGGGCCCGCAGGGCGTCGGCCATCAGCGTGCCGCGGCCCGGCCCGAGCTCGACGAGGCAGGGTCGCGCGCCCGGAGTCGACGCCGACATCAGCGACAGCACCGCCGCCGACCAGGCGCCGACCAGCTCGCCGAACATCTGGCTGATCTCCGGCGCGGTGACGAAGTCGCCGCTCCGGCCGAAGGGGTCGCGGCCGGTATAGTAGCCGTGCTGCGGATGTCCGAGGCAGAGCGCCATGTAGCGGTCGAGGCCGATCGGCCCGTCCGCGCGGATCTCCCGCGCCAGGATCGCCAGCAGCGGCGTCGCCTCGGCCGTCACGCTCAGATCTGTCCCGCTTCGGCCTGGATCTCCGGCCCCTTCGGGCGCGGGCGCGTCACCCCGCGGGCGGCGAGCACGATGTAGACGAGGCCGACCAGCGCCATCGGCACGCAGAGCAGCATCCCCATGGTCACGCCGCCGCCGAGCGCGTTGACGTCCTGGCCGAACAGGAAGCCGAGCTGCCGGTCCGGCTCGCGGAAGAACTCGCAGAAGGTCCGCGCCAGGGCGTAGCCGAGCACGAAGATGCCGCCGAGCAGGCCCGGCTTGCGGAAGCCGAAGCGGCGCACGGCCCAGGCCATCACGACGAACAGCAGCAGCCCCTCGGTGGCGGCTTCGAACAGCTGGCTCGGGTAGCGCGGCACGTCGCCCCCGGTGGGGAAGACGACGGCGTAGGGGAAATCGGGGGCGGGGCGACCCCAGAGCTCGCCGTTCACGAAGTTGGCGATGCGCCCGAAGAACAGGCCGACCGGCACCACCACCGCGGCGATGTCGAGCATGGTGTAGCCGTTGAGCCCACGTCCGCGGGCGAAGAGCAGCAGCGCCAGGATCGCACCCAGGAACCCGCCGTGGAACGACATGCCGCCGTTGCGGATCGCCAGGATCTCCAGCGGATGCTCCAGGTAGAGCGGCAGGTTGTAGAACAGCACGTAGCCGATCCGCCCCCCGAGCACGACGCCGAGGGCAACCCAGACGATCAGGTCGTCGATGTCGGTGAGCGTCGGACGCTTGACCACGCCCCAGAGCGAGTCGGCCGCGACCAGACGGCGCGCGTAGAACCAGCCGCCGAGGAGGCCGGCGATGTAGGACAGGGCGTACCACTTGATCTCGACGGGTCCGATCGAGACGGCGACCGGATCGATGGCCGGGAAGGGGAGGGCGAGAAGCGGCGGCATCGACGGCCCACGAGCGGCTGGCGGTTTCGGAAGGCGCGCCGCATTGGACCCGCGCCCCGCGAGGCGTCAAGGCGCAGGATCGTTGCGCGTCGCAAGCCGGCGGCGCACTCTGAGCCGCACGAACTGCGCGGGAAAGCTGATGCTCGGCAACGGAGAGATGGTGGCGCGCCTGGTGCTCGCCGGCGCCATGGGCAGCGTGATCGGCTTCGAGCGGGAACGGTTACTCTGGGCCGCAGGCCTGCGTACGCACATGCTGGTCTGCGTCGGCGCCTGCCTGTT
>NZ_BPRD01000329.1 GCF_022179745.1 Methylorubrum podarium | reverse complement strand
CGGAGGGGAGAGGGCTCGAACAGAGCCACGATCCCGATGGACGCCTTCAAGACCCACCTCGCAGCCGTCGCGTCCGGTGCCCCGCTGAGCCGCGACCAGGCCCGCGCCGCCTTCGACGACCTGCTCTCCGGCGAGGTCACGCCGATCCAGGCCGGCGCCTTCCTCACCGCCCTGTCGGTGCGGGGCGAGAGCGAGGACGAGATCGTCGGCGCGGTCTCGGCGATGCGGGCGCGGATGCTGCCCGTGGCGGCGCCCGAGGGGGCCATCGACATCGTCGGCACCGGGGGCGACCATTCGGGCAGCTACAACGTCTCGACGCTGGCGGCGCTCCTCACCGCCGCCTGCGGCGTGCCGGTGGCCAAGCACGGCAACCGCGCCGCCACCTCCCGCTCCGGCGCCGCCGATGTGCTCGCCGCGCTCGGCGTGAAGATCGGCCTGCCGCCCGAAGCCCTGGCGCGCTGCCTGTCGGAGGCCGGCCTCTGCTTCATGTTCGCGCAGACGCATCACGGCGCCATGCGCCACGTCGCGCCGGTGCGGACCGAGCTGCCGTTCCGCACCATCTTCAACATGCTCGGGCCGCTCTCGAACCCGGCGGGCGTCACCGCGCAGGTGTTCGGCGTCTCGCGGCCCGCCTGGGCCGAGCCGCTGACGCGGGTGCTGGCGACGCTGGGCAGCCGCCGGGTCTGGACCGTGCACGGCTCGGACGGGCTCGACGAGATCACCACCACCGGCCCGACCGCGGTGGTCGCGCTGGAGGACGGCGCGCTCTCGCGCTTCACCATCGATCCGCGGGAGGTCGGGCTGCCGCTCGCGACCCTCGACGACCTGCGCGGAGGGGACCCCGAGCACAACGCGGCCGCGCTCGGCGCCGTGCTGGAGGGCGCCCGCAACGCCTACCGCGACATCGCCGTGCTGAACGCGGGCGCCGGCCTCGTCGTGGCGGGGGCCGCCGGCTCGCTCGCCGAGGGCGTCGCGCGGGCGCAAGCGGCGATCGATTCCGGCGCCGCGCGGGCGACCCTCGCGCGCCTCGTCGCCGTCTCCAATGCGTGATAGACGGCCTGGAACGCCTCCAAGGACAGACCGATGGACGACATCGTGGCCGACGTGACCATCGGGCCTGCCGCGACCGCTCCCGAGCGGGCGAGCGTGCTGGCGCGGATCGAGGCCTACAAGCGCCGCGAGATCGCCGAGGCGAAACTGCGCGTGCCGCTGGCCAAGCTCGAGAAGCAGATGGCCAAGGCCGAGCCGCCCCGCGGCTTTGCCGATGCCATCGCCCGGCACATCGCCGAAAACCGCCCCGCGCTGATCGCCGAGATCAAGAAGGCCTCGCCCTCCAAGGGCCTGATCCGCGCCGATTTCGATCCGACGACGCTGGCGAAGGCGTATGAAGCGGGCGGCGCCACCTGCCTCTCGGTTCTCACCGACACGCCCTCCTTTCAGGGCGCGCCCGAGTTCCTGACCGAGGCCCGCGCGGCCTGCGACCTGCCGGTTCTGCGCAAGGACTTCCTGTTCGAACCGTATCAGGTCTACGAGGCCCGCGCCTGGGGCGCCGACTGCGTCCTCGTCATCATGGCCTGCCTCGACGACGCGGAGGCCGCCGCCATCACCGAGACCGCGCACGACCTCGGCATGGACGTGCTGGTCGAGGTCCACGACGCCGCGGAACTGGAGCGGGCGCTTCCGCTCGGCACCCGGCTCGTCGGCGTCAACAACCGCAACCTCAAGACCTTCGAGGTCTCGTTCGAGACGGCGATTCACCTGAAGCCGGGCATCCCGGCCGACCGGATCGCGGTGGCCGAGAGCGGCATCGGCACCCACGCCGACGTGCAGCGGCTGAGGCAGCACGGGCTCGACACCGTCCTCGTCGGCGAGAGCCTGATGCGGCAGGCCGACGTGACCGCGGCGACCAGGGCCCTGCTGTTCGGGGAGTCCGGCCGGTGAGCGGCGCCGCCCTCACCCATATCGACCGGACCGGCGCGGCCAACATGGTCGATGTCTCCGACAAGGCCGCGACCTCGCGCACGGCCGTGGCCGAGGGCGTGGTGGTGATGCGCCCGGAGACCCTGGCGCTGATCCGCGAGGGCGACGCCAAGAAGGGCGACGTCATCGGCACCGCGCGGCTCGCTGGCATCATGGCCGCCAAGCGCACCCACGAGCTGATCCCGCTCTGCCACCCGCTCCTGATCACCAAGGTGCGGCTGACCTGCGAGCCCGACGATTCCCTGCCCGGCCTGCGGCTGACCGCGGAGGTGAAGGTGCAGGGCCAGACCGGCGTCGAGATGGAGGCGCTCACCGCCGTCTCGGTGGCCTGCCTGACGGTCTACGACATGGTGAAGGCCGCCGACCGCGGCATGCGCATCGAGGGCATCCGCCTCCTGTCGAAGGAAGGCGGCAAGTCCGGCGCGTGGAACGCCGCGCCATGAGCCTGCTCCCGGTCGCCGAGGCGCTGGACAAGATCCTCGCCGCCATCCCCGGGCCGGTGGCGGTCGAAGAGATCCCTATCGCCCAGGGCGCCGGACGGACCCTGGCCGCCGATCTCACTGCCCAGCGGACCCAGCCGCCCTTCCCGGCCTCCGCCATGGACGGCTACGCCGTGCGCGCCGCCGACGTGACGAACGCCCTGGCTCGCCTGCGCCTGATCGGCACCAGCGCCGCCGGCCACGGATTTTCCGGTACGTTGGGGCCGGGCGAGGCGGTGCGCATCTTCACCGGCGCGCCGGTGCCCGAGGGGGCCGACGCGATCCTGATCCAGGAGAATGCCGCGGCCGAGGGCGACACCGTGATCGCCCGCGAGCCGGCGGCGGTGGGACGCTTCCTGCGCCGGGCCGGCCTCGATTTCCGCGAGGGCGAGACGCTGGTGCGGGCGGGCGACACCCTCGACGCGCGCCGCCTCGCGCTCGCCGCCAGCGCCGGCTACGCCGTGCTGCCGGTGCGGCGCCGGCCGCGGGTCGCCGTGCTCGCGACCGGCGACGAGCTGGTGCGGCCGGGCGAGCCGGCGGCCTGGGACCAGATCACCGCCTCGAACGGTCTCGCGCTGGGCGCCCTCAGCCTGGAGGCCGGCGCGGAGGTCGTCGATCTCGGCATCGTTCGCGACGATCTCGGCTCTTTGCGCGAGGCGGTCGGCCGGGCGCGCGCGGCGGAGGCCGATCTTCTGGTGACGCTGGGCGGCGCCTCGGTCGGCGACCACGACCTCGTCCAGGCGGCCCTCGGCGCCGAGGGGCTCGAACTCGGCTTCTGGCGGGTGGCCCTGCGCCCCGGCAAGCCGCTGATGCACGGGCGACTCGGCCCGATGTCGGTGATCGGCCTGCCGGGCAATCCGGTTTCCTCGATCGTCTGCGGCCTGCTCTTCGTGGTGCCGGCGATCCGGGCGCTCCTCGGCGACCCGCGCGCGGACGAGGACCGCAGCGAGCCGGCGATCCTCGGCCGCGACATGCCGGAGAACGATGCTCGCCAGGACTACCTGCGCGCCCGCCTCGACACGGCGCCGGACCGCCTGCCGGTCGTCCACCCCGAGACGCGCCAGGATTCCTCGATGCTCTCGGTGCTCGGCAGCAGCGAGGCCCTGCTGATCCGCCCAGCCCATGCGGGCCCGGCCAAGGCGGGCGACCCGTGCCGGATCATCCGGCTGGATCGGCGGATCGTCTAGGTTGAGATTGGTGTTGCTGCCGTCGGCCGTGTCCCTGCCCGCGCAAAAGTCTTGCATCTGCCCGATTTTCTGCCGAAGAGGGCGGCCTTCACCGGATAAAGGCACCGGATCCCGCGGCGGATGCCGCCGGACAGGCATGGGCGGGGAGCGTTGGGATCGATGAGCGAGACGCGGGAGCTGGGTTCGGCCGACATCCAGAAGGTGCTGGAACTGCTGCCCCACCGCTATCCCTTCCTGATGATCGACCGCATCATCGAGATCGACCGGGACGAGAGCTGCATCGGCATCAAGAACGTCACGGCGAACGAGCCGCAATTCACCGGGCACTTCCCCGGCCTTCCGGTCTTTCCCGGCGTGCTGCTGATCGAGGGCATGGCCCAGACGGCGGGCGCGATCTGCTGCCGCCACATCATGAGCGACGAGCTGAAGACCAAGCAGGTCTTCTTCATGACGATCGACAAGTGCAAGTTCCGCAAGCCCGTGGTGCCCGGCGATCAGGTCCGCTTCCACATGACGAAGCTGAACCAGCGCAAGACCATGTGGTGGTTCCGCGGCGAGGCCCGCGTCGAGGGCACGCTCGTGGCGCAGGCCGAGATCGGCGCCATGCTGGTGACGGAGTGAGCGCGGTGCGGGAAGGCATTCACCCGAGCAGCGTCGTCGAGGACGGCGCCCGGCTCGGGGACGGCGTGCGGATCGGTCCGTTCTGCCATATCGGACCCGAGGTCGTGCTCGGCGACGGCTGCGAGCTGATCAGCCACGTCGTGGTCGCCGGCCGGACCACGGTCGGCGCGCGGACCAAGATCTATCCCTTCGCCTCGATCGGCCACCCGCCGCAGGATCTCAAATTCCGCGGCGAGCCCTCGACGCTCGCCGTCGGCTCCGATTGCCTGATCCGCGAAGGCGTGACGATGAATCCCGGCACCGCCGGCGGCGGCCTCGAGACGGTGGTCGGCAACGGCTGCGCCTTCCTGGCCAACAGCCATGTCGGCCACGATTGCCGGGTCGGCGACCACGTTGTCTTCTCCAACAACGTGATGCTCGCCGGCCATTGCCACGTCGGCAACTACGCCATCCTCGGCGGCGGCGCGGCGGTGATCCAGTTCGCCCGCGTCGGCAACCACGCCTTCGTCGGCGGCCTCTCGGGGCTGGAGAATGACTGCATCCCCTACGGCATGGTGCTCGGCAACCGGGCCTACCTCTCCGGTCTCAACATCATCGGCCTCCAGCGCCGCGGCTTCTCGCGCGAAGACATCCACGCCCTGCGCCGGGCCTACCGGCTGCTCTTCGCCCAGGAAGGCACGCTGATGGAGCGCGTCGAGGACGTGGCGGCCGAGTTCGATACCCATCCGGCGATCCACGAGATCCTCGCCTTCATCCGCGAGGGCGGCAAGCGCTCGATCTGCACGCCCCGCGCCGTCGCCGCGGCGGCCTGAGGCGACCCGCCGTGACCGATCCCGCCCGGCCCCTCGCCCTGGTGGCCGGTGCGGGCCACCTGCCGGAACTGGTCGCGGCCTCCCTCGATCGGGCGCGCCGGCCGTTCCGGATCCTCGCCGTGCGCGGCTTCACCGAGCGGGCGATGCGGCGGCGGGCCGACGCGGTGGTCGATCTCCTCGACATCCCCGGCACCCTGCGCATCCTGAAGGAATGGGGGCCTTCCGCCGTGGTCCCGGCCGGCGGCGTCACCCGCCCGAGCCCGGCCGCCCTCCTCAACGCGGCGCACGCCGTGCGCAACCGCGACATCCTGAAGAGCCTCGCCGGCGGCGACGACCGGCTCCTGCGGGCGGTGCTGTCGCTGCTGGAGGAGAACGGGCACCGGGTGCTCGGCGTCCACGAGGTCGCGCCCGACCTGCTCGGCCGGCTCGGCCGTCACGGCAAGGTGGAGCCGGATGCCGACGCCATCCTGTCGATCGCCACGGGACGGGCCATGCTCGGCGCCCTGAGTCCGTTCGACGTGGGGCAGGCGGCTGTGGTGGCCGCCGAGCGCATCATCGCCGTCGAGGGGCCCGAGGGCACGGACCGCATGCTCGCCCGCGCCCGCGCGCTCAACCGCAAGCCATTCGGCCGCGGCACGCCCGCGAAGGGCACGGTCCTCGTCAAGCTGCCGAAGCTCGGCCAGGATCTGCGCATCGACCTGCCGGCCATCGGCCCGCGCACCGTGCGCCGGGCGGCGCAGGCGGGCTGCGCCGGCATCGCCATCGGCGCCGGCCACACCCTGGTGATCGATGGCGAGGCGACGGTGGCCGCGGCGGATGCGGCGGGCCTCTTCCTGATCGGCGTGGAGGTCGCCCCGTGACGCACCGGCGGATCTGGCTCGTCGCGGGCGAGGATTCCGGCGACCAGCTCGGCGCCAAGCTGATCCGGGCGCTGCGGGCCCTCTCGCCCGCGCCGCTGACCCTCGGCGGCGTCGGCGGCGAGGCGATGGAGGCGGAGGGTTTCCGCTCGCTCTTCCCCATCGATGACGTGGCGGTGATGGGCTACCTGCCGGTGCTCGCCCGTGCCCGCACCCTGCTGCGGCGCATCCGCGAGACGGTGGACGACGTCGTCGCGGGGCGACCCGACGTGCTCGTCATCATCGACAGCCCCGGCTTCACCCACGCCGTCGCCACCCGCGTCCGCAAGCGCCTGCCGGATCTGCCGATCGTCGATTACGTCTCGCCGAGCGTCTGGGCGTGGCGGCCCTGGCGGGCCAAGGGCATGGTGCCCTTCATCGACCACGTGCTCGCCCTCCTCCCCTTCGAGCCGGAGGCGCATCGCCGCCTCGGCGGGCCCCCCTGCTCCTATGTCGGCCACCCGCTGATCGAGCGCCTGGCCGAGCTGCGTCCCTCCCCCGAGGAGGCCGCCATCCGCGAGGGGCGCCCGCCGGTCCTCGCGGTCCTGCCGGGCTCGCGCCGCTCGGAGATCGAGCGGCTGATGCCGGTGTTCGGCCGCACCGTCGCGGACCTCGCCCGGCGGATCGGACCGTTCGAGATCGAGCTGCCCAACGCCTTCACCGATCCTGGAACCCGCATCTACTCGGTCAGCGGCCGTCAGCGGAACCGCGGCGTCGAGCTGAACGTATTCGGCGAGGTCGTCCCGGGCCTGCGCCTGCTCGGCGGCGTCACC